>JAPOHV010000242.1 GCA_029979305.1 Mycobacteriaceae bacterium
GCCGGGTACCGCCCAGCGCACGCCGTCGATGGTGGGGAAGGTGCGGGCGGTCTTCTCGGCGTCGCCGAGATAGCCCAGCGGCACGAACCCGCGCCGCGCCAGCCAGCCCTCGTCCTCGCCCTTGCCGGGCTGCAACTCGCGGCTGAAGTCCGCCGCCAGCACGGTGGTGTCGTCCTGCGGGGTGAACGTGGCGGTTCGCACCGTGTCGGGTTCGGCGTTCTTCGCGGCGATCGTCGTCATCTGAATGCCCGACTCCGAAGCGCCCACGGCGTCGAGAATGATCAGGTTCGGCAGCGCGGCCAGGAATCTCTCCCGCACCGTCGGTGACAGCGTCGCACCGCCGTTGGTGACGGCCATCAGACCGGACAGGTCATAGCGGCCGGTCTCGATCTCGTCCAGCAGCGGCCGGGCGACGGCGTCGCCGACGACGGGGATGTTGAGCACCCGCTCCCTCTCGGCCAGTCGCAGCGCGGCCGCGGCATCGAGGTGCACGACGTCGTCGGGGATCGCGAGCCAGCCTCCGGTGCTGATGATGTTGAACGCACTCCACTGCGCTGCGCCGTGCATCAGCGGGGGGATCAGCATCGCCGAGCGTGTCCCGGCTCCGGCGCGAACCTGTTCGGCCAGTTCGGCATAGGACTCCAGCGCCTTGCCCGCTCCGAACGGACGTCCGCCCATCGCCGACATGAAGATGTCGTGCTGGCGCCACAGCACACCTTTGGGCATCCCGGTGGTTCCGCCGGTGTAGAGGACGTAGAGGTCGTCGCCGCTCGGCGTCGGCATGCCGGAGGCCGGCGCCGGGGTGCCGACGACGGATTCATAGTCCACCGCACCGGGCAGCAGCTCGTTGCCCGATCCGTCGTCGACCTGCAGCAGTATCTGCAGCTCGGGAAGCCGGCCGCGGACGGACTGCACGTGCGGGGCGAACTCCGCGGCGTACACCAGCACGCGGGCCTTCGCGTCGGCGAGCAGGTAGAGCAGTTCCTCCTCGACGTAGCGGAAGTTGACGTTGAACGGTGCCACCCGCGCGCGGTAGGCGGCCACCATCGCCTCGAGATATTCGTTGCCGTTGCGCAGATACAGCCCGAGCTGGTCCTGCCCGGACTGGTGGCCCAGCAGCTGGTCGCGTTCGGTGTGGCACCCCAGCCCCTGGTTGACGAGGTAGTGCGCGATCCCGTCGATCCGGCTGTCCATCTGCGCGTAGGTCAGACGGCGGTCGCGCCAGATCAACGCCTGCTGATCGGGGGCCGTCTCGGCGACGGTGCGGAAAACGGTGGACAAGTCGAAGGACACGTCGCTGCTGGCCATGCGCCTAGTCTAGGGACTTGGAGCGTAGGGACATGGGGCGTTGCCACTGAGGGAAAGGAGTTTCGGTGAGCGAGAAGCGCGGGCGGATCGATTTCCCGGCGCGGGTGGGGGTCTGGTGGGCCAGCGACACCTGGTCGATGCCCGCGGCCCAGGAGGTGGCCGCCGAGATCGAGCAACTGGGTTACGGCTCGCTGTTCATTCCCGAGGTGGGCCTCAAGGACTGCCTGGTCGAGTCGGCGGCGTTCTTAGCGGCCACCGACCGGCTGGTCATCGGGACCGGCATCGCCAACATCCACGCGCGGGTGGCCGGCAGCATGGAGGGCGGCGGCCGCACGCTGACTGCGCAATATCCGGGCCGCTTCGTGCTGGGTTTGGGGGTCAGCCACGGCCCGCTGGTGGAGAACATGCTCGGCGGTACCTACGCCAAACCGCTGGCGACGATGCGCGGCTACCTGGAGCGGATGGCCGCGCTGCCGGAGGCCATCGAGCCCGGCTCGGGACGGCCCACCCGGCTGCTGGCGGCGCTGGGGCCCAAGATGATCGAGCTGTCCGGCACCCACGCCGACGGCGCGCACCCCTATCTGGTCACGCCGGGCCACACCGCCACCACCCGCGAGATCCTCGGCCCCGGCAGGTGGGTGGTGTCCGAGCACGCCGCGGTGGTGGGCGGCGACCCCGACGAGCAGTTGCGCCGCGCGCACACCTACCTGGAGATCTACTCGGGCCTGCCGAACTACCGCAACTCTTGGCTGCGGCAGGGCTTCGACGAGTCCGATCTGGTGCGCGGGGGTTCGGACCGGCTGGCCCGGGCGCTGGTCGGCATGGGCACCGTCGAGC
>JAPOHV010000221.1 GCA_029979305.1 Mycobacteriaceae bacterium
GGTGGTGTTCGACCTGCCCGTCACCGTCGACATGAGCTTCGTCGCCGCCCGGCGCTTTCCGTACCGCTGGAATCCGGACTACACCCCGCGGATCTGGCTGCTGCCGCGCACCAGCACCGACGCGGCCGACATCATCTGGTGCGATATCGACCCCTGCTACGGCTACCACCCGATGAACGCCTACGACGCCGACGACGGCACCGTCGTCATCGATATCTGCCGCTACGACACGATGTTCGCCGGCGACGTCCTGGGCCCGGCCCTCGACAGCCTGCCGAGCCTGTACCGCTGGACGGTGGATCCCCGCCGCCGCAAGGTCACCGAGCAGCAGATCGACGACCGCACCATGGAGTTCCCCCGCGTCGCGCCGTCGGTCTCGGCGAGCCGGCACCGCTACGGCTACGGCGCCGGTGTCGGGGAGGGCTTCGCACCGGGTGACCTCTACAAGCACGATATGGATAAGGGAACCGTCGACGTGCACCGTCTCGGCGCCGGACGCGGCAGCGGCGAGCCCGACTTCGTGCCGCGGGAGCACCCGGTGAGTGAGGACGACGGCTGGCTGATGAGCTACGTCTATGACGCGGGCACTGACAGCAGCGAGTTGCTGATTCTCCACGCCCTCGACGTCACCGCCGATCCCTTGGCCAGAGTCATTCTGCCGCAACGGATTCCATTCGGGTTCCACGGTAACTGGATCAGTGACCACGCCGTGCGGACAGCGACATGATCGCACTCAACCGTCGGGTGTCCACGCGGCTCGGGACACTGGCCGTCGCCGACAGCGGCCCTGGTGAGAGCGCCGGGATGCCGGTGGTGCTGTGGCCGTCGCTGTTCAGCGACCACCGGCTCTATCGCCACGTCACCGGACTGCTCGGCCCGGGGTGGCGCACCATCAGCGTCGACGGCCCGGGCTTCGGGCGCAGCACCCCGCCCGAGGGCGATGTCCAGCCCGACCGGTACGCACGCGCGGTGGTCGACCTCCTCGATGAGTTGAGCATTGAGGCGGCGGTGCTGGCCGGCTGCTCCTGGGGTGGTCAGGTGGTCGCACACGCCGGCGTGCATGCGCCGCAGCGCACCGCCGCGGTGCTGATGATGAACACGCCGCTGGCGCCGAGTATGGGCGGGCACTCCGCTCAGGTGCTCGGCACGCGCTGGCTGGGCTCCACAGCGTTCTGGGGCAGAGGTGTCGCCCGGTCGATGATCGCCGCAGCCACCAAACGCGACCACCCGGAACGGGTGGCGGAGTTCGTGGCCGCCTTCGGCGACTTCGACCGCGCGGCGGCGACGTCCACCGTGCGTACCGTGCTGACCCGCTCGCCCGGGTTGGCTGCGGTGCTGCCGAACCTTCGGGTGCCGACCACGATCCTGATGGGCGAGCAGGATGCCCTGTACCCGGTGGAGACGGCGATGCCGCTGGCCCGCCTGGCGGCAGGCGCCACCATCACGGTGATACCGGACTGCGGGCACCTGGCCCCGCTGGAAGCACCTGGGGCCGTCGTGGCCGCATTGAAAGGAACGCAGCATGGCTGAGCAGACCCTCACCACCCTCGTCACCGGGGCCAGTAGCGGCATCGGCGAGCAGTTCGCGCTGAAGCTGGGCCGGCGTGGCCACAATCTGGTGCTCACCGCGCGCAGCGAGAACCGGCTGCACGACCTGGCCGCGCGGTTGCGTGCCGAGAACCCCGGTATCGACGTGGAGGTGATCGCCGCCGATCTGGCGCAGCCGGGCAGCGCGGCCGCGCTCACCGCCGAAGTCGCCGCCCGCGACGTCGCGGTCGACGTGCTGATCAACAACGCCGGCTTCGGGTCGCACAACCCGGTGGCCGAGGAGGATCCCGACAACGTCGCCCGGGAGATCCAGCTCAACTGCTCATCACTGGTGGAGCTCACTGTCCGGCTGCTGCCCGCGATGCTCACGCGCGATCGCGGCGGAGTCCTGAACGTGGCTTCCACGGCGGCCTTCCAGCCGCTGGCCTCAATGGCGGTGTACGGGGCGAGCAAGGCGTTCGTGCTGTCGTTCACCGAGGCGCTGTGGGCCGAGACCCGAACCACCGGTGTGCGGGTGATGGCGCTGTGCCCGGGGGCCACCGAGACCGGGTTCTTCGACGTCGCGGGCAAGGAGTTCCTGACCCAGGGCCGCCAATCCGCGGACCACGTCGCCGAGTTCGGCCTGCGGGCCTTCTTCAACGGCCGCGCACCGAGCGTCATCCCCGGTGTGGCGAACAAGCTGGGCGCCACGGGGTATCGGTTCGTTCCGCGCGCGATGCTGGCGCGCTTCGCGGGCGCGAGGGTGCGGTCACACTGAACGGCGGTGTCCGGTCCTAGTCTGGCTAGGTGACGTCCGACTGGGAACTCGACCTCGCGGGGCGTGTGGGCCGCGCGGTCGCCGGCCGCCGTACAGCATTGCTGTTGACCGCGGATGCTCTGTCCGAGCGGACGAGGAAACTCGGCTACGCCATCCCCGGCGCCACCATCGGCAAGATCGAGGCCAACGCTCGGTCCGGCAAGCTGGAGGTCGCCGAGCTGCTGGTGCTTGCCGCCGCTCTCGAGACACCGCCGGTGCTGTTGCTGTTCCCGCAGTTCCCGGACGGCTCCGAGGAGGTGCTGCCCGGCCTGATCGCCGGCAGCGACGCGGCCACGCGGTGGATCTCGGGGACTGACGGCCTGCCGATTGACGGCGACGCCGATCGCGGCCTGTACGCGACATCGGACGTTTATGACGGCATAGCGCTGGTGGAGTCGGCGAACGCAACCCGGGAACGTGAACTCGATGAGTTCCGGCGACAGATCGACTCGGACCCGGGCGAACAAGGGGGCACGGGGCGTTGAGCGCACCTAGCATGGCTTCATGAGCAGAACCGTCCTGGCCGTCTTGGCGCTCGCGGGCGCCGCCGTCGTCCCCGCCGGCGTCGCACACGCCTACCCGATCCCGCCCGCGCCGCCGTGTTCCTTCACCCTGTCCGGGCCGGTTCCCGAGGGTGATGTGGTGAGCGCGACGGTGCAGTCGGCCGGATGCGCGGCGGCAGCCGTGCCCTATGTGATGGTCGCCTGTCTGCAAGCCGGCGATGGTGCTGCAACGCTGTGTACCCAGTCGCGCGGCTCGGACCCGGCTCGCGTCACAGTGCCCAATCAGCCGGGTGTGGCCTACATCGCGACGGGCCGGGGCAGTGCCGGGTGGATCGGGTTGCCGCCGGAGCCGAACTGGCAAGTGCTCGGGCCCAACCGATAGCGCGCGATCGTTTAAAAGCGCTGAACGTA
>JAPOHV010000014.1 GCA_029979305.1 Mycobacteriaceae bacterium
AGAAGTTCGCATGGATCACTCTGGGCTCCCTGATGTTCACCGACTTCTACATCATGCTGGTGGCCAGCGGCACGATTTCCGACCTCAGATTCATCGGCTGACAACCGTTTTCGCGCAACACTGTTCAGTGAGGGACACCAATGAGTGAAATCGAACGGCATTCCTACGACGTCGTCGTGATCGGCGCCGGCGGCTCCGGTCTGCGCGCGGTGATCGAGGCGCGCCAGCGCGGTCTGAAGGTGGCCGTGGTGTGCAAATCGCTGTTCGGCAAGGCCCACACCGTGATGGCCGAGGGCGGTTGCGCCGCGGCGATGGGCAACGTCAATTCCAAAGACAGCTGGCAGGTGCACTTCGCCGACACCATGCGCGGCGGCAAGTTCCTCAACAACTGGCGGATGGCCGAACTGCACGCCCAGGAGGCACCGGAGCGGGTCTGGGAGCTGGAGACCTACGGCGCGCTGTTCGACCGGACCAAGGACGGCCGGATCAGCCAGCGCAACTTCGGCGGCCACACCTACCCCCGTCTGGCGCATGTCGGTGACCGCACCGGCCTGGAGATCATCCGCACCCTGCAGCAGAAGATCGTCTCGCTGCAGCAGGAGGACAAGGCCGAACTCGGCGACTACGAGGCCAGAATCAAGATCTTCCACGAGTGCTCGATCACCGAGTTGATCAAGGACGGCGACCGGATCGCGGGCGCCTTCGGCTACTGGCGCGAGACCGGGAAGTTCGTCCTCTTCGAGACCCCGGCGGTGGTGCTGGCAACCGGCGGCATCGGCAAGTCGTTCAAGGTGTCCTCGAACTCCTGGGAGTACACCGGCGACGGCCACGCCCTGGCGATGCGCGCCGGCGCCGGACTGATCAACATGGAGTTCATCCAATTCCACCCGACCGGCATGGTCTGGCCACTCTCGGTCAAGGGCATTCTGGTCACCGAGGGTGTGCGCGGTGACGGCGGAGTGCTCAAGAACTCCGAGGGCAAGCGCTTCATGTTCAACTACATCCCCTCGGTGTTCAAGGGCCAGTACGCAGAGACCGAGGAAGAGGCCGACCAGTGGCTCAAGGACAACGACTCCGCGCGGCGCACCCCTGACCTGCTGCCCCGCGACGAGGTGGCCCGCGCCATCAACTCCGAGGTGAAGGCCGGTCGCGGCAGCCCGCACGGCGGCGTCTACCTCGACATCGCCACCCGGATGACGCCCGAGGAGATCAAGCGCCGGCTGCCGTCGATGTATCACCAGTTCCTGGAGCTGGCCGAGGTCGACATCACCAAGGACGAGATGGAGGTCGGGCCGACCTGCCACTACGTCATGGGCGGCATCGAGGTCGACCCGGACACCGGCGCCGCGGCCACCCCGGGCCTGTTCGCCGCCGGCGAGTGCTCCGGCGGTATGCACGGATCCAACCGGCTCGGCGGCAACTCGCTGTCCGACCTTCTGGTGTTCGGCCGTCGGGCCGGGCAGGGCGCAGCGGACTACGTGCGCGCGCTGTCCAGCCGGCCGGCGGTCCCGGAGGGCGCGCTGGAGGAGTCGGCGGCGATCGCCCTGACACCGTTCCAGGGGCCACAGGGACAGGCCAAGCCGGAGAACCCCTACACCCTGCACGCCGAGTTGCAGCAGACGATGAACGACCTCGTCGGCATCATTCGCACCGGCGAGGAGATGCAGCAGGCACTGGACAAGATCGAGGAATACAAGGTCCGGTTCCGCAACATCGAGGTCGGCGGGGGCCGCGCGTTCAACCCCGGCTGGCATCTGGCCATGGACATGCGCAACATGCTGCTGGTCAGCGAGTGCATCGCGCGCTCGGCGCTGACCCGGACCGAGAGCCGTGGCGGCCACACCCGCGACGACTTCCCGCAGATGGACTCCAACTGGCGCCGGGCCCTGGTGGTGTGCCGATCCGCCGGCGACGATCCGGTGATGCCCGAGGTGGTCGCGGTCCGGGAGGAGCAGCCGCCGATGCGGGAAGACCTGCTGGAGTTGTTCGAGATCGAGGAACTGGGCAAGTACTTCACCGACGCCGAACTCGCACTCCATCCCGGACAGAGGAGCTGACATGAGCTACCAGGCCAATCTCAAGGTATGGCGGGGCGACGACGAGGGCGGCGGCCTGCACGACTTCCAGGTCGAGGTCAACGAGGGTGAGGTCGTCCTCGACATCATCCACCGGTTGCAGGCCGAGCAGGCGCCCGATCTCGCCGTGCGATGGAACTGCAAGGCCGGCAAGTGCGGCTCGTGTTCGGCGGAGATCAACGGCCGCCCCCGGCTGATGTGCATGACCCGGATGTCGACGTTCGATGAGAGCGAGACCGTCACCGTCACCCCGCTGCGGACCTTCCCGGTGATCCGCGACCTGGTGACCGACGTGTCCTTCAACTACGAGAAAGCCCGTGAGATACCGGCTTTCGCCACGCCCAAGGACCTGCAACCCGGCGAGTACCGGATGGCTCAGATCGACGTCGAGCGCTCGCAGGAATTCCGCAAGTGCATCGAATGCTTCCTGTGCAATAACGTCTGCCACACCATCCGCGACCACGAGGAGAACAAGAAGTCCTTCGCCGGACCGCGGTACCTGATGCGCATCGCCGAATTGGACATGCATCCGCTGGACACCATGGACCGTCAGCACCAGGCACAGGACGAACACGGCCTCGGTTTCTGCAACATCAACAAGTGCTGCACCGAGGTGTGCCCGGAGCACATCAAGATCACCGACAACGCGCTGATCCCGATGAAGGAGCGCGTCGCCGACCGCAAGTACGACCCCGTCGTCTGGCTGGGCAACAAGCTCTTCCGGCGAAGCTAGACCGGCGGATCCGCTTGCCGAGTGTGCGGTTTCATCGCCGCCACGCCGGGGAAACCGCGGATTCCGCACACTCGGCGGCGCGTTTATCCCAGCCGGCGGAACCCGCTGCGGTGGAACACGATCGGCTCGACGTCCGGGTGGACGGTGACGTCGCGGACCCGCAGGATCACCACGGTGTGGTCGCCGGCAGGCACCAGCTGTTCGATGGCGCTTTCCAGCCAGACGCAGGTGTGCTTGACGAACACCGCCCCGGCCGGCGAGGACACCGTCTCCAGCCCGGAGAACCGGTCTCCGGTCCTGCCGGCCAGCGTCCGCACCGCCTCGTGGTGATCCGCGGCGAGCACGCTGATGCCCAGCACGGGAAGGGGCTGCAGCCGGGGCCAGGTCTCCGAGGAGTTCCGCACGCAGAACGACACCAGCGGCGGTTCCAGCGACACCGGCACGAAGGTGCTCGCCGCCATGCCCAGCCGCTCGCCGTCGGCCTCGGCGGCCACCGCGATCACGCCGGACGGGAAGTAACTGAATGCCTCGCGCAGCGCCGCGGGGGTCAACCCGGTGTTGCCCATAACGGACCTATCTTCACACGCGCGGGACAGCCCGGGCGGGACCGGGCGTGATCCGCTGACCAAGCTCAGGTCGCTGATCGGGCGTTGAGTAGCCTGACTGGGTGCGTGACGTCTCAATCCTGACCGTGCTGCGTGAGCGCGCGAGTCTGACACCGGACGAGGTCGCGTTCACCTTCACCGACTACGACCAGGACTGGGACGGCGTCACCGAGAGCCTCACCTGGTCACAGCTCTACCGGCGCACCCTCAATCTGGCGAACGAGGTGAGCATGCACGGGGCCCCCGGCGACCGGGCGCTGATCCTCGCACCGCAGGGCCTGCCCTTCATCGTCGCGTTCCTGGGCGCGATGCAGGCCGGTTTCATCGCAGTTCCGCTGGCGGTGCCGGTTCCCGGATCCCACGATGAACGGGTCAGCGCCGTGGTGACCGACACCTCACCGACGGTGGTGCTGACCACATCGGCCGTCTTCGACCTGGCCGCGCAGTACGTCGACGACGGCGCCGCGGTGATCGCGGTGCTCGCCGTGGACACGATGGATCTCGACGGCCACTCCCCGGTCAGCCCCGAGATACCCGACGGCCCGGACATCGCCTATCTGCAGTACACCTCGGGGTCGACGCGGTTGCCCGCGGGCGTGATGATCTCGCACCGCAATCTCACGGCCAATTTCGAGCAGCTGATGCCGGACTACATGTCGGCGCACGGCGGCGTGCTGCCGCCCGGGGCCAAGCTGGTCTCGTGGTTGCCGTTCTACCACGACATGGGCCTGATGCTCGGAGTCGCGGCGCCGATCCTCGACGGCTGCGGAGCGGACCTGATGAGCCCGCTGGCGTTCCTGGCCCGCCCGTCTCGCTGGGTTCACGCGATGTCCCGCAATGCCAGGGCATTCTCGGCGGCACCCAACTTCGCCTTCGACCTCACCGCCCGGCGCACCACCGACGCGGAGATGGAGGGCCTCGACCTCAGCGGAGTTCTGGGCATCATCAACGGCGCCGAACGCATCCATCCGTCGACCCTGGTCCGCTTCAACGAGCGCTTCGGCCCGAAAGGATTCCGGCCCGAGATGGTGTTGCCCTCTTACGGCCTGGCCGAGGCGACCGTCTACGTGGCCAGCGGCAGCAACGGCCGCGCGCCAACCGTCGTCGAATTCGACGCCGACCAACTGACCCTGGGCACCGCCGTCCGCAAGCCCGGCGGCGCGCCACTGCTGCGGTACGGGCTCCCCACGTCCCCACTGGTGTTGATCGTCGACCCCGAAACCTGCCGGCCGTGCCCCGACGGCGAGGTCGGCGAGATCTGGACCCACGGCGAAAACGTCTCGGCGGGCTACTGGCGCAAACCCGAGCAGACCGGGTCGGCATTCGGCGCGACACTGGTCGACCCGCCGGCCGGAGCGCCGGGTGCGAAATGGCTGCGCACCGGCGATCGCGGTTTCGTCTCCGAGGGTGAGCTGTTCATCGTCGGCCGCATCAAGGACATGCTGATCGTCCGCGGCCGCAACCACTACTCCGAGGACATCGAGGCGACAGTGCAGAAGATCACCCGGGGACGGGTGGCCGCCATCGCGGTGTCCGCCGAACAGAACGGGTCCGAGGAGCAGACCGAGAAGCTGGTCACGATCGTCGAACTCAAGAGCGGCGACGACGCCGACATGCTGGTGACGGTCAAAAATGATGTGATCGCCGCGATTTCACGCGTTCACGGTCTGCAGGTCTCCGATATCGTGCTGGTCGAGCCGGGCTCCATCCCGACCACCACCAGCGGCAAGATCCGCCGGTCGGCCTGCGTGGAGCAGCACCGGCAAGGGCGGTTCGTTCGGCTCGATAACTAGCCCGCGCCCCGATGTGGATCACCCTCCTGGTGATGGCTGTGGCAGTCAGCCTGGAGCCTTTTCGGATCGGGATGACCGTGCTGATGCTCAACCGCCCGCGCCCGCACCTGCAACTGGCCGCCTTCCTGTGCGGAGGCTTCGTGATGGGACTGGCGGTGGGAACGGTAGTGCTGTTTGCCGTCGACGCGCGACTCCTCGCTTCCACCCACTTCACCCTGCCGACGGTGCAGATCGTCATCGGCACGCTGGCGCTGCTGGGTGCGGCGGTCGTCGCCACCACCAAGGGCCGGGACAACGCCGCACCGGCATGGCTGACCCGGCTGCTCGACGGACAGTCGCTGCGGGTCGCCGGCACCGCGGGCCTGGGTATCGCGTTGCCATCGGTCGACTATCTGGCGGCTCTGGCGGTCATCGCCGCCGGCAGCACGACGCCGGCGAGCAGGATGTCGGCGCTGCTGGTGTTCAACGTGGTGGCGTTCGCGTTGGTGGAAATCCCATTGTTGGCCTACCTGGTGGCCCCGGAGCGAACGCTCGCGGCGATGACCGCGCTGCACCGGTGGATCCGGGCCCGGCGACGGCGCGAAGTCGCCGGGCTGTTGGCGGTGGTGGGGGCCGTGCTGGTGACGGCAGGCGTGCTGGGTGTGTGAAAGCCACGGCCGCACCGGGTGTCCTCAGCCAGGCGCCTCCGCTGCCAGCGGTGCAGCGCCGGCACCGTCGTCCCCTGAGCCGAAGCTGCCCAGCAGCGCCAGCATCTGGGACAACGGATCGGTACCGACCTGGTCTCCGTAGGTGGCGTTGGTGGCCGGTGCGGTCACCGCGGCGGGATCGTAGCCGTTGACCGGATCCACGGTGATCGGCGCGGTCGCGGGGTCGTCATTGCGGGAGTACCCGGAGTCGACCATCGGCTTGAGGACGGCGTCGAGCCTGTTGAGAGTGTCTTCGTCCACGCCGGCGTACTTGAACGGCATCACCAGCGGCAGGTGCTGCTCGGGAATCATGAAGGTTGTCGTCTTCCCGCCCCGGGAGTTGACGGTGGTCCGGATGTTCCGCGCCGGGACGTTGCCCGGGTTGGTGAACGCCACGGCGGTGTGGCCCGTCACCAGACCTGCAATGGAGTTCAGCAGCGACATCCAGTTGTCGGTGCGGTCCGGCCAGTCGGCGATGCTGTCGTAGGCCGAGACGAACGAGTAGGTGTCGTATTGGCTTTCCACCGGCGGCGGGATGACGAAGTCCATCGACGGGACCATCGCGCCGACCGGGAAGTTCTGCCTCAGCCACCCCTCGCCGAAGGCGTGCTGGCCGATCGGGTCCCCGAACACCGCGAAGGTGAGCTGATCGGGCGGCGGCGCGTTGGGATCGCTGGCCAGCCGGGCCTGCACGGCGTTGACCACCATCGCCCCTTCCGACAAGCCGAGCACCGTCCCGGGACCGTCCTGGTTCACCGTCCGGATGACGTTGCCGGCGCCCTGGTCCACCGACTCGCCGATGCTGGGGCCGTCCAGCCCTAGGCCCGGAAAGGCCCGGTCGATGCCCGGGAAAAACCGCTCCAGGGTGTGCCCCTGGATCTGTCCGGCCCAGTAGTCGACTTTCTGGCGTTTCAGGCCCGGGAACCACTGGGCGCCCGTCATACGGATGTACTCGTCATACGGGATCCCGGCGACATGGGCACCGCCGAGCCCGTAGCCGCGTGGCGGCGTGCCTTCCAACGTGGTGGCGGTGCCCTGCTCCGCAATCCCGGCGGATGAGACGTCCGGCGAGGGCTCGTCGGCGCCGGCGACACCGCTGGCCCCCGGCAGCCCCGCCGACGCCGCCACGCCGAGGGCCACTGCGGCGATCAGCGTCTTCATATTCGAGCGCTCCCGTGCGATGTCGGTCGTGACGGCCACCAATTCGCCCGCCCGACCAGGGTGGCCATGGCGGGTACCAGCACGGTTCGCACCAGGAAGGTGTCCAGCAGGATCCCGGCACCGATGACGAAACCGCCCTGGACCACGGTACCAATGCTGGAGAACAGCAAACCCCACATGGATGCGGCGAAGATCAAACCGGCGGCCGTGATGACGCCGCCGGTCGACGACAGCGTGCGGACTATTCCGTAGCGGGTTCCCAGCGGCGACTCGTCGCGCAACCGTGAGGCGAAAAGCAGGTTGTAGTCGGCACCGACCGCGACGAGGACGACGAAGGCCAGTGGCGGCACCGTCCAGTGCAACTGCTGACCGAACCCGTACCGGAAAGTGAGGACCCCGATCCCCAGTGCCGCGAAATAGGAGATGATCACCGAGCCGACGAGGTACAGCGGAGCGATCACCGCACGCAGCAACAGCATCAGCGTCAGCAGCACGATGACGACGGTGGCGGCGACGATGAACCGGACGTCGTTGCGGTAGTAGTCCCGGGTGTCGCGCAGTGCGACCGGATAGCCGCCCATGGTGATCGACGCGTCCGCCAGGGTGGTGTTCGGCTGGGCAGACCGTGCGGTCGCGGCGATGGTGTTGACCTGGTCCATCGCCGCGGGACTGAACGGGTCGAGCTTGGTGAAAACCAGATAGCGCGCGGAATGGCCGTCGGGGGAGATGAACATCCGCGACGCCGTCTTGAACGTGTCCATGTCGAGGACCTCGGGCGGGATGTTGAAACCGGCCATCGACGGCGCCGCGGCATCGTCCTTCATCGACAGCAGGAACGCCGCGGCCTGGTCGAGTCCGGAGCGCATCAGTTCGATCTGTTCGACGACCCGATCCACGCCGGCCGCCACCTCCCGGCTCCCGTTGGCTGCCCGTTCGGCTTCTTCGCGGAATCCGGCCAAGGTGCTCTGCGAGCTGTCCGGGGTGTCGAGCCCCATCGAGCTCATCACCGTCTTCAGGCTGGCCAACGCCTCCTTCAACCGGGTCAGCGTCGTGCCCAGTGACTGGCTGTCCTGCAGCGACCCCAGCTCGCGGGCGAGATCGTTGATCTTTGCGATGGTTCCGTTGTTGCGCGCGTCCACCAGGCCCTGGAAGTGGCCACGGGTCTCAGCGCAGGAGGGATCGAGGTCGCAGGCGATGTTGCCCTGCAGCGCGGTCAGCACCGGGCCCACCCAGCCGAGCACATCGCGAGCCCGCGAATAGCTGACGCCCATCGACAGGCCCAGCTCGTTGATGGCGTTGACGAGTTTGGCCGCGATTTCGACGTTCTTCACCAGCAGGTCGCTGTTGTAGCGAAATTGCAGCGCGGCGAATGCATCCACCATCGCCTGGACGTTGACGGCCAGCCGGCTGACCTGACCGCGCACGTCGCCCAGGCCGATCGCCAGCGTGTCGGCCCCCGCGGACAACCGGTTGAGGTCGTCCATGTTGTCGGCGATCATTGCCGAACCGTCGCCGAGCCGGCCACCGACAAGGCCGGCCTGGTAGGTGGCCCGGAATTCCGGCGGCACCGTGCCGGTCGGCCTGGTGATACCGCTGACCATCGAGATATCTGGCAGCTGGCTGATCCGTTGGGCCATCTGTTCGAGATCGGCCAGGCTCCGCGGGGTGCGCAGGTTGTGCGGTGATCGGATCAGCACGTAGGACGGGACGAACTGGTTGAGATCGAAATGGCGCTCCAGTGCGGTGTACCCGATCGAACTTGGTGCCGAGGCAGACACCGCCTTGCGGTCGTCGTAGTTGTACCGCCCAGTCGCCGCGTAGCCGGCCAGCAGGACGAGAATCAGCACACTGGCCACCAGATGCACCACCGGCCGGCGCACGATGCGTATCCCCGACCGTCGCCAGAGCCCGGCGGTCAGCTCGCGGCGCGGTTTGATCCAGCCCCGCCGCCCGACCACGGTGAGGATCGCCGGTAGCAACGTCAGCGCCGCCAGGAAGGCCACCGCGATGCCGATCGCCGAGGAAACACCGACGGTGGAGAAGACGCCCATCTTCGCGAAACTGATTGCCAGGAAGGTGATCCCGACGGTCGCCGCCGACGCCGTGATGACCTTCCCGACCGAGACCAGCGCGTGGCGCACCGCGTCGTCGGAGCCGTCGCCCCGGCGCACGTAGTCGTGGTAGCGGCTGATCAGGAACACCGCGTAATCGGTTCCGGCGCCGGCGATCATCGCGCTGAGAAGAATGATGGCCTGATTCGAAACGCCCAGCCCCGTCGCGTCGGACAACCCGGCGACCGCGGACTGGGCGATCACCAGGGACACACCGATACCGATCAACGGCAGCAGCATCGCGACCGGGTTGCGGTACACCACCAGCAGCACCAGCAGCACCAGGACGGCGATCGCGATCTCGATCGGCCTGCGATCGCGCTCACCGGCGACGGTGAGGTCGGCGACGGTGGCTGCCGGGCCGGCGAGGTGCACCTCCATCGTGCTGCCCGCCGTGCTCCGGCTGACGATGTCGGCCACCCGGTTGAACGCCGCATACGACTCCGGTGTGCCCAGCGCGCCAGCCAGGCCCACCGGCAGCACCCAGGACTTGCCGTCCTTGCTCGTCATGAACGAGCGCAGCGCGGGCGTCGAGATGAAGTCCTGCATCATCACCAGGTCGCGGGGGTCCCGGCGCAGCGCCTCCACCAGTTTCCGGTAGGTGGCCTCGTCGGCCGGGCCCAGGCCGCGCTCGTCGGTCATGACCACGAGCAGCAGGTCGTCGGTGCCCGCCTCCTTGAACGCGTCGGTCATTTCCCGGGCGGCCACGCTGGACGGCGCGCTGCCCGGCAGCATGGCCAGTGGGTGCTTCTGGGCCATGTCGTTGAGGTTGGGCAGCGACAGCGGCAGCGCTATCGCCAGTGCCGCCCACAGCGCGATCACCGCGAAGGGCCGGCGCACAACGAGACGGGCTAGCCCCCGCATGGTGTCCCCGCGCCGCAGGATGTCCCGATACGGCTACCCAAAACGGCCCCAGTGACCCGTATCGGCGACCTGCTCGCACACCGACTTCATGGTCGCGATGTAGCGCGCGACCGATTTGCGGGCGATCGGATTGTCCGGGTACAGCACCGACATCGCGGTACCTGATTCGTAGCGGAACACGTAGATGGTCAGCTGGTAGGAGAACCGGCCGTCGGAATAGATACCGATGTTGTTCGAGTAGCCCATGTCGGCGGCCGCCAGCACGGCGTTCAGCGGTGCGGCGCCGCCGTGCAGGAAGTTCCAGACCGGGAAATTCGGACGGGGCTTCTCCAGCCACGGGGCCAGTTCCAGCACCCGGTAGTACGGAACCCTCGCCAGGTTCAGGTTCGAATCGAACGACGTCTGCGCCGTCCAGGCGGCTTCGGCGAACGATGTCGCCGCGATCGGGACGGTGATCGGGATCAGGCCGGTGAACCATCCCTGGGTTGTGAAGTTGTCCGAAGTCCGGCGGGAGTCCCTCGGGGTGAGTCCGTAATAGGTTGCCGCGCCGGTCAACTCGTGCTCCACCATGGCGGCGCAGGCGAACAGGCCACCGACGAATCGCACCCCCGCCGACGTGCAGGCGGCTTCGAACCGATCGGTCTGTTCGGCGTCCAAGATCATTTCGCCGGTCATGTCGGCGATGGTCGGCTCCCCGGCGTTGCCCAGTGGCAGCGGGAACTCGGGCAGGGTGCCGTTGTTGTTCTCGGCGAACTCGATCCACGCGCGGACCTCCGGCGAGTCGACGGTCAGACCCGAGGTGTACTCGCGCTCCTTGAGACAGAACTCGTCGAAACTGCCCGCCTCCGGCAACTCGATCGGCTGCCCGGTGAGCTGGAGCGAGGAATACATGCCGTGGGCTTCGAGCATGGTGATGCCGATCAGTGCCGCATCGCCGTGGACGTGGTCGATGCTGGCGTAGAAGTCGAAGTGATCCTCACTCTGGACGATTCCGAACGAGAAGCAGCCCCACTCCATCGGGCTGGGGATGGCGACGATGTGTTTGCGCGCGTCCTCGGCGCTCATCTCGCCGTTGTCGACGGGCTCGTATTCGATGTCGGCGGGATCTTCGATGGTCCGCCTGACGATGTCGCCCTCACCGTCGTACTCGAACCAGCTCCGATAGGTGTCGTGGCGCCGCAGATAGGCGTTGATCGCCTGGTTCATCGCCGCGATGTCGCACTGCCCGGGAACCTCGCAGGTCGCGATGATCTGCCGTGAGTAATCCAGTCCGGCGGCGCCCTGGTGGTAGACGCCCCGGATGTGCTGGCCCTGCATGAAACTGACCGGCACATCGCTGACCGGGGCCTGCCGGGCCTTCTCCATGGCAGCGCTGGTCGGATGCCAGGAAATCAGCACACCCGGGCTCGGGGCCCAGTCGTCGATCGTGCCGATCGTGATTTTCCCGATATCCAATTTCCCTCCCGACTCCGCCGCCGGCCATACCGCTGAGTAACGCGTCCAACATAGCCCCCGGAATTGTGGCGGTGTCCGGCAAGCCCGAGCGCACCCCGTCCGAAGGGGCTGCTGACCACGGCAAAGAGGCCCGGAGGCGGTATCGGGCGGTCGTCGGGCGGTGGGGACGCCCGGTGCCCGTCAGCAACGTCCGTGCAATACTGACCCCAGGGATGATGGGCCTGGCGCCGGCCAATGCCATGGTCATGACATTTTCCGTTCGGAAGTTGACGATCTCTTCCGCATGGCACAAGAACCTTCACCGGCCGAGGCGGGGAGCGCAACAACCTCATGGCAATCACCGAACAGCCGACGGGACAGGGCGCCCGCTTCGCGATCATCGGCTACGCGGCCCGGCTTCCGGGGGCGGCCGACGCCGAGGCGTACTGGGACCTGTTGCACAGCGGGCGGGAAGCGGTCTCGGAGGTTCCTCCGGACCGCTGGGACGCCGACGAGTTCTTCGACCCCGACCCGGCCGCGCCCGGCAAGATCGTCACCCGGCGAGCGGGCTTCGTCGACGACGTCACCGGATTCGACGCCCCGTTCTTCGGGGTCTCGGCCCGCGAGGCCAAGTGGATCGACCCGCAGCACCGGCTGTTGATGGAGACCGCCTGGCAGGCGGTGGAGCACGCGGGCATCGCGCCGACGTCGCTGGCCAACAGCCGCACCGGCGTATTCGTCGGCTTGGCCACCCACGACTACCTGGGTATGGCATCCGACGTGCTGACCTATCCCGAACTAGAGGCCTACCTGGCGATCGGCACCTCCGGCGCAGCCGGCGCCGGCCGGATCAGCTACCGGCTGGGGCTGCAGGGCCCGGCGGTCAGCGTGGACACCGCGTGCAGTTCGTCGCTGGTGGCGATTCACCAGGCCTGCCAGGCGCTGCGCCTCGGCGAGTGCGACCTCGCCCTGGCGGGCGGCGCCAACGTGCTGCTCACCCCGGCCACCATGATCGCCTTCTCGCAGTCGCGGATGCTGGCGCCCGACGGCCGGTGCAAGACCTTCGACGCGGCCGCCGACGGATACGTGCGCGGCGAGGGATGCGGGGTCATCGCCGTCAAGCGCCTCGAGGACGCGATCCGCGACGGTGACCACATCAGGGCCGTCATCCGGGGCAGCGCGATCAACCAGGACGGCGCGTCCGGCGGCCTGACCGTGCCCAACGGTGTCGCCCAGCAGCGGGTCATCACCGAGGCGCTGGAGTCCGCCGGGTTGGCCCCCGACGCCATCGACTACCTCGAGGCGCACGGCACCGGCACCTCGCTGGGTGACCCCATCGAGGTGCAGGCGGCCGCCGCCGCCCTCGGCCGCAACCGCGACGCCGGCCACCCCCTGCTGATCGGCTCGGCCAAGACCAACATCGGCCACCTGGAGGCCGCCGCCGGCGTCGCCGGCGTGCTCAAGGTCGTGCTGTCCCTCGAGCACTCCGAACTGCCCAAGCACCTGAATTTCCGCAACCCCTCGCCCCACATCCCATGGGATCGCATCCCGGTGCGGGTGGTCGAGGAGGCCACCGCCTGGGAGCAGACCGACCGGCCCCGCATCGCCGGGGTCAGTTCGTTCGGGTTCACCGGCACCAACGCCCACATCATCATCGAGGAGGCCCCCCGGTCCGTTCCCGCGCAGGCGGAGACCGAACCCGCCGATCCGCGCGGTTACGCGGTGCTTCCGCTGTCCGCGCGGACACCGGACGCCCTGCTGCAGACCGCGGAGAACTACCGCAACTGGCTGCTGGAGAACCCGGAGGCGACGCTGGCCGACGTCTGCCTCACCGCCGGGACCGGACGAGCCCACTTCGAGCACCGGGCAGCCTGCGTGGTCAACTCGCTGGACTCCGCCCGCGAACTGCTCGGCGCGCTGGCGGACGGGCGGCCGGCCCCCGGCCTGGTTCGCGGCGACAGCGCCGACCCGCCGAAGACCGCCTGGCTGTTCCCCGGGCAGGGTAGCCAGTACGCCGGCATGGCCCGTGAACTCTTCGAGACCGAACCGGTGTTCGCCGAGACCATGACCCGGTGCGCCGACGCGATCGCCGGCGCTCTCGACAGACCCCTGCTCGACGTCATCTTCGACGCCGACGGAGCTGCGACCCTGCAGCAGACCAGCTACGCACAACCGGCGATCTTCGCCGTGGAGATGGGACTCGCCCGGCTCTGGCAGTCATGGGGCTTCGAGCCTGACGTCGTGCTGGGACACAGCGTCGGGCAGTACTCGGCAGCCTGCGTCGCGGGCGTGTTCAGCCTCGAGGACGGCGCCCGCCTGCTGGCCGAACGGGGCCGGCTTTTCGGCGACCTGCCCGCCGGCGGCCGGATGTCGGCGATCTTCGCCGACCCCGACCGCGTCGAACGCCTCACCGACGAGTTCCCCAGCCTGTCGGTCGCCGCATACAACGGCGCCAACACCGTGCTGTCGGGCCCCGGGTCCGACCTCGAGCAGGCAGTCGCCGGGCTGACCGCCGACGGCGTGCGCTGCGATTGGCTCGACACCAGCCACGCGTTCCACTCGGCCCTGCTCGACCCGGCCCTCGACGAGTTCGAGGCTTACGCCGACCGGTTCGAATTCGGCTCCCCACAACGAATTCTGGTGTGCAACCGGACCGGCGAGGCTCTGGGGCGCAACGCCAAACTCGACGGCTCCTACTGGCGCCGCCATTCCCGCCAGCCGGTTCAGTTCGCCAAGGGCGTGGCGACGCTGGCCGGGCTGGGCTGCGCGCTGCTGCTCGAGGTCGGCCCGCAGCCGATACTCACCGCCGCGGCGCTGCGGGCCTGGCCGGACCCGTCAAACGCCCCGAAGGCGATCGCCTCGCTGCGCAAGAGCGGCGCCGACCACCGCCAGATCGTCGAGGCACTGGCGGGCGCCTACGCCGCCGGCCACCTTCCCGACTTCGGCGCGCTTGTGCACGGGCGCGCGCGCAAGGTCGACCTGCCGACCTACCCCTTCGAGCACCGCCACTACTGGTTCAAGGACACCAAGGCCGCGGCGGTTCAGTCCACGACCCGGGACAACACCGCCCGCACCGAGGCCGTCCAGCTGCTCGAAGACGGCCGCTTCGAGGAGCTCGCCGCGACGCTCGGTGGCGCGGACAGCGCGCAGACGACGGCCGAAGTACTCAAACGGCTTGCCGCGCAACATAACCGGCAGCGCAGCGCGCAGTCCATCGCCGATATCCGATACGAGGTTCGCTGGGAGAAGTCCGCCCCCGCAGCCGAAGTCGGCGACGGAGCCGCCTGGCTGATCATCGGCGACGACGCGGCCGACGCCACAACTCTCGCCGAGGCGCTGACGACGGGCGGACACCGGCACCGCGTTCTCGGCCTGCCGGTCTCCGACGCCGACGAGGATCGCCTGGTCGCCGAACTGCGCGAGGCGGTGCAGGACGAACCCGATCTGCGCATCCTGCACGTCGCGGCGCTGGAGTGCGACGGCGCGCCGTCGATGCGGTCGCTGCTGCGGATGCAGCACCGGATCCTGGGCGGCACACAGCGGCTGTTCCGCGCCGCGGCGGCAGCCGAACTGCCGGGCTCGATCTGGCTGGTGACGCGCGGCGCCGAACGAGTCACCGAGACCGACACCGTCTCGCCGCAGCAGAGCATCCTGTGGGGATTCTGCCGCGCCGCCGCGCTCGAATACCCCCAGGTGTGGGGCGGACTCGCGGACCTCGGTGACGGTGCCGACGAATGGCCGCGGCTGATCAGGCAGATCGCCGCCGCAGCACCCGGCGAAGACCAGTTCGCGGTGCGTGAGCAGGCGGTCTACGTTCCCCGGCTGGAGCACCGCACCGATCAGCCGAAGCCGGATCAGCTGCAATTGCGTTCCGGCGCAACGTATCTGGTGACCGGCGGACTCGGCGCACTCGGGCTCGAAATCGCCGGACATCTGGCCGCCAACGGCGCCCGGCATCTGGTGCTGACCAGCCGTCGCTCACCCGGCGACGCGGCCCGGCAGCGCATCGACGCCCTGCACGAACAGTACGGCTGCACCGTCGCGGTGATCACCGCCGACGTGGCCGACCCGCACGACGTCGCGCGGGTGCTGGCCGACATCGAGGCCGGCCCCGCACCGCTGGCCGGCATCGTGCATGCCGCGGGCGAGAACGGCACCACCCCGCTGAGCTCGCTGGACACCGCCGAGGTGGACCGGGTGTTCGGCGGGAAGGTTTGGGGCGCCTGGTATCTGAGCGAGGCGATCGCGGATCTGGATCTGGACTTCTTCCTGTCGACGTCGTCGATCTCCGCGGTGTGGGGCAGCTACGGCCAGAGCGCCTACAGCGCGGCCAACGCCTTCCTGGACGGGCTCACCTGGCGGTTGCGCGAGCAGGGTGTCCCGGCGGTCAGCGTGAACCTGGGGCCCGTCTCGGCCGATACCGCCGACGGGGCCGCTCAGTCGGCCGGCATGGCCGACCGGGACGCCCGCGCACAGCTGGATCTTCGCGGCGTTCACACCCTCTCCCCCTCCGATGCGCTGGCCGGGATGGCCGACGTGCTGGCGGCGGCCGGCACCTCAGCCGAGACCCACCGGACCCCGCAGGCGGTGGTGGCGCGGATCGACTGGTCGCGCTTCCTGCCGATCTACCTGCAGGCCGGCCGGCGGGCGTTGCTTGACGACATGGCACGTGACGTCCCCGGGACGGTGTCGGCGCACCCAGGCCCGTCGGGCAGCACCCCGCTGGTCGAGCAGCTCTCCGCGGCTCCGGTTCAGCAGCGCAAGAAACTGGTCCTGGAATTCCTGCGCGACGCCGTCGCGGAGGTCACCCGTATCGACGCGTCGGAGATCCGCGAAGAGGCCGGGTTCTTCGACCTCGGCATGGATTCGCTGATGGCGGTGGAACTCCGGCGCCGCCTCGAGCAGTCGGTGGGCAGGGAGTTGCCGGCCACGCTGGCCATGGACTACCCGCGGCTGACCGACGTCGCGGACTATCTCCTCGGCGACGTGCTGAATCTCAACGAACGGGCGGCGGCGAGAGCCTCGGCGCAGCCGGCCTCGCTGGCGACCTCGGCCACCGACGAGCCGATCGCCATCATCGGGGTGGCGTGCCGCTTCCCGGGCGCACCCGATCCGGAAGCGTACTGGCGGGTGCTGTCCGAGGGCGTGGACGCGATCAGCGAGATCCCCGAAGACCGTTTCGACGTCGACGAGTTCTACGACCCCGACCAGCAGACACCCGGCAAGATCTACACCCGCAGCGGCGGTTACCTCGACAGCGTCGACGGGTTCGACCCGGAATTCTTCGGCATCTCTCCTCGCGAAGCCGTCTGGATGGACCCGCAGCAGCGCCTGATGCTCGAAATCGCCTGGGAGGGCCTGGAACGGGCCGGCTATGCCCCCGCCTCGCTGCGCGGCAGCCGGACCGGGGTGTTCGTCGGCGTCGGCGCCAACGAATACGCCCATCTGCTCTCCGGCAACTCGGTGGAGAACCTCGAAGGCCACTTCATCACCGGCAACGCGCTCAACGCCATCTCCGGCCGGGTCGCCTTCACCCTCGGCCTCGAGGGGCCTGCGGTGGCGATGGACACCGCCTGCAGCTCATCGCTGGTGGCCGTCCACCAGGCGGTCCAGGCGCTGCACTCCGGCGACTGCGACATGGCTCTGGCCGGCGGGGTCAACGTCCTGCTGAGCCCGGCCTCCGCCGTCGCCGCGTCGCGTGCCCGGATGCTGGCCCCCGACGGTCACTGCAAGACCTTCGACGCCGCCGCCGACGGCTACGTCCGCGGCGAGGGCTGCGGCGTGCTGGTGCTCAAACGGCTATCCGACGCACAGCGCGACGGTGACCGGATCAGCGCGGTGATCCGCAGCAGCGCGGTCAACCAGGACGGCGCCTCCAGCGGACTGACCGTGCCCAATGGCGGTGCACAACAACGCCTGATCGCCGCGGCGCTGGCCCGTGCCGGCCTGAGCGGCGCGGAGGTGGATTACCTCGAAGCGCACGGCACCGGCACTCCGCTGGGCGACCCGATCGAGGTTCAGGCGGCCGCGGCGGTCTACGGCGCCGGCCGCGACCCGGGCCACCCATTGCTGATGGGGACGGCGAAGACCAACATCGGCCATCTGGAGTCGGCCGCCGGCGTCGCCGGTCTGATCAAGGTCGTGCTGTCGCTGCAACACCAGCTTCTCCCGAAGACGCTGCACTTCCGCGACCCGAACCCGCACATCCCGTGGGAGTCGCTGCCGGTGCAGGTGGTGGACCGGCCCACGCCGTGGCATACCGGGGATCATCCGCGGCGGGCCGGTATCAGCTCGTTCGGTTTCACCGGCACCAACGCCCATGTCCTCATCGAAGAGGCCCCGCAGCCGGTGGGCGACGAACCCACCGAGGACCTCCCCGCCGACGCCGCCGCACCGGAGACCCCGCGCGAGCCGTGGAGCCTGCTGCCGTTGTCGGCGCGGTCCGCGCAGGGTCTGACGGCGCTGGCGGCGCGTTACTCGTCCTGGCTGGAGGAGCACCCCGACGCCCCGCTCGCCGACGTCTGCTTCACCGCCGGCACCGGGCGGTCCCACTTCGAGCATCGCGCCGCGCTGGTGGCCAACTCGGTCCACGAGGCACGGATGCTGCTCGACGACCTGGTGGCCAACCGGCTGCGTCCGGGGGTACTGCGCGGCGAGTGCGGCGATCCGCCGTCGACCGCCTGGTTCTTCCCCGGACAGGGCAGCCAGTATCCGGGCATGGCCCGCGAGTTGTTCGACACCGAGCCGGTCTTCGCCGAGACCGTCCGGCGGTGCGCGCAGGCGGTAGATCCCATGCTGCCGCGTCCGCTGCTTGAGGTGCTGTTGTCGGGTGACCGCGACACCGCAGAGACGTTGCGGCACACCTCATTCGCCCAGCCGGCGATCTTCGCGGTCGAGATGGGCCTGGCGCGGTTGTGGCAGTCGTGGGGCATCGAACCCGACGTGGTGCTCGGCCACAGCGTGGGCCAGTACGCGGCCGCATGCGTCGCCGGGGTGTTCAGCCTGGAGGACGGGGCGCGGCTGATCGCCGAGCGCGGCCGGCTGTTCGGCAGCCTGCCCGCCGGCGGCCGGATGGTGGCGGTGTTCGCCGATCCGGAGTACGTGGAGCGTTCTGCCGAGAAGTTCCCGCGGGTGTCGGTCGGCGCCTACAACGGGCGCAACACCGTGCTGTCCGGCCCGGCCGAGGATCTCGAGGAGATCGTCGCCGCCTGCAGCCAGGACGGAACCCGCTGTACCTGGCTGGAGACATCGCACGCCTTCCACTCCGAGCTGCTCGATCCGGTCCTCGATGACTTCGAGTCCTTCGCCCGGCAGTTCAGCTACGCCGCTCCCACCCTGCCGCTGGTCTGCAACCGGACCGGGGCGGTGCTGACGGTCGAGACCCCGCTCAACGCGCAGTACTGGCGGCGGCATTCCCGTCAGCCGGTGCAGTTCACCGAAAGTGTGCGCACCGTCGCGGCACTGGGCTGCTCGGTGCTGATGGAGATCGGGCCGCAGCCGATCCTGACCGCCGCCGCACTGCAGATCTGGCCCGAATCCGCGGCCACACCCACGGCCATCGTCTCGCTGCGCAAGGGCGCCAACGCGCAGCGCCAGATCACCGAGGGCCTGGCCGCCGCGTACATCTGCGGGCACCGGCCTGATTTCGCCGCGCGTCAGCACACTCCCGGGCCGCGGCTGGAACTGCCCACCTACCCATTCCAGCGGCGCCGCTACTGGCCGAAGGCGTCAGCGATCATGGGCGGAGGCTCCGACGGCGTCCAGCTGTCCGGAATCCTCGGCAGCGCCAAGGATCTGGCCTCCGGCGACACCGTCTACAGCAACGTGCTGTCCGTGAAGACCCAGCCGTGGCTGGCGCACCACGTCATCTACGGCACGGTGGTGGTCCCCGGCGCTACGTACGCGACCATGGCGCTCGCGGCGGCGGGGGCTCCGGCCCGGGTCAAGGAGGTCTTCTTCTACGAGCCGATCATCCTGCCGGAGAAGGCTTCCCGCGAAGTCCAGCTCACCATGCGGCCGCTGGAGGCCGGCGACGGCTGGAAGTTCCAGGTGCACAGCCGCCCGTACGGGGTCCGGGACGCCGACTGGTCACTGAACTCCGACGGCACCCTGCTGCGCGGGGCGGACGCCGACTCGCCGGAACCCGACGCGGAACCGGTGGACGAGGTGATCGAACGACTGAGCCGGACCAGCCCGCAACAGCTGTTCGAGACGTTCAACGAGATGGAACTGGCCTGGGGACCCACCTGGTCGACATCGCTGAAGTCGCTGTGGGTCGGCGACGGCGAGGCGATCGGCGACGTCTCCGTCGGCGACGAACTGGCCGAGCACCTGGGCAGCGAGCCGATCCACCCGGTGCTGCTCGATCTGTGCACCGGGGTGGCCTTCCCGGCCTTCCCGGCATTGCTCGCGGCCCAGCACGGCGTGGCCGACCTGTTCCTGCCGCTGCGCTACGGACAGGTGGAACTGCGTGAGCGGATGCCTCGGCGGTTCTACTGCCGGGCCCGCTGGCACGGCGGCAGCGTCGAGGGCGAGACGCAGGTGTTCGACATCGACTTCGTGGACCGCGACGGCCGGCGGTTGGGCGGCATCTCCGAGTTCACCGTCAAGCGCGCACCCAGGGAGGCGCTGCTGCGCGGGCTGGGCGGCGACACCACCCGGCTGCTCTACACCCTGGGCTGGCACGAAACCCCGGCCCCGGACAGCGACGCCCGGGCCGCCGAGTCCACGGGCAGCTGGCTCGTCGCCGGTTTCGACGAGTTGGCGGCCGGCCTGCCGGGTGCCGTCGCACTCGACCGCGCCGCCGGCGAGTCTGCCTGGCGACAGGCGTTCGCCGACGCCGCCGGGCGGGGCGAGCCGGTCACCGGGATCGTCTGGCGGGGTTCGGGACAGCCGGGCGCGGAGGGCACGCCGGAAGACCTCGCCGCCCGGTTGATGGGCGATATCGGAGCCCTGCTGGGCGCGGCGCAGACCGCGCTGGCCGAGGAGAAGCTCAATCTCGCCGGCGGACTGTGGATCATCACCGAGCGGGCGGTGGCGACCGAACCGGGCGAACCGGTCGACCCGGAACAGGCAGCGCTGTGGGGACTCGGCCGCACCGTCATGGCCGAGCAACCGACACTGCGCTGCCGTCTGGTGGACTGCGACGGCACCGAGGACACCGCGGGCTGGTTGGCAGCTGCGCTGGGAACGCCGGTCGTCGAACCCGAGATCGCCATCCGGCAGGGCAAGTTCCTGGTGCCGCGCCTGCTGCACTGGGCGCGCACCGGCCACCTGCCGATGCCTCGGTCGGACGACTACGCGCTGGCCCCGACCGAGCGGGGCGCGATCGACAACCTCCGGCTCACCGAGACGGTGGTGGAACCCCCAGCACCGGGCGAGGTGCAGGTGCGGATCGAGGCCGCCGGCCTGAACTTCCGCGACGTGCTCA
This sequence comes from Mycobacteriaceae bacterium, assembly GCA_029979305.1. Classification (GTDB taxonomy): domain Bacteria; phylum Actinomycetota; class Actinomycetes; order Mycobacteriales; family Mycobacteriaceae; genus Mycobacterium. The sequence continues at coordinate 20,893 of JAPOHV010000014.1, forward strand.
ACGTCCTCGGCCTCTACCCGGGCGATCCCGGACCGATCGGCGGTGACCTGTGCGGCATCGTCACCGAACTTGGCTCCGAGGTCACCGGATTCGAGGTCGGCCAGCGGGTCTTCGGTTCCATGCAGGGCGCGTTCGCCAGCCGACTCAATGTGCCCGCGCAGTTGCTCGCCCCGGTGCCCGCCGGTGTCGACCCGGTCGGCGCCGCAACCCTCCCGGCTGCCGCCCTCACGGCGCGGCTCGCCTTCGACTGGGCCGCGCTGCGACCCGGCGACCGTGTGCTGATCCATGCCGCCAGCGGTGGTGTCGGCATGGCGGCGATCCAATTGGCACGCCACCACGGCGCAACCGTTTTCGCGACCGCCAGCGCATTCAAGCGGGCAACACTGCGCGAGATGGGTGTCGAGTACGTCTACGACTCGCGAACAACCGATTTCGCCGATCAGATTCTCGCCGACACCAACGGCGAGGGTGTCGACGTAGTCCTCAACAGCCTGACCAACGAAGGTTTCATCGAGGCGACGGTGCGGGCCACCGCCAAGGGCGGCCGATTCGCCGAGATCGCCAAACGCGACATCTGGACCCGCGAGCAGATGGCCGCGGCGCGGCCCGACATCAATTACGAGATCGTGGCACTGGACGTGACCATGATGACCGACCCCGACCACATCCAGCGGTTGATGGTCGAACTCTCCGACGGGATGGCCCGCGGTGAGTGGACCGCGGTTCCCGCCGAGGTTTACCCGCTCACCGAGGCCAGGACGGCGTTCCGCCGCATGCAGCAGGCCCGGCACATCGGCAAGATCGTGGTTCAGATGCCCAAACCCCTTCAGCCCCGGGCCGATCGGAGTTATCTGGTGACCGGCGGCCTCGGCGCGCTCGGCCTGCACACCGCGGCGTATCTGGCACAACTGGGCGCCGGCGACATCGTGCTGACGAGCCGCAAGGAACCCGACGCCGACACCGAGAGTGCTATCGCCGCGATCACCGAGCGGTTCCACTGCCGGGTCCACGTGTTCACCGCCGACGTCGGCGACGAGTCCGAGGTGGCCGAGTTGCTGGGCCGGATCCGCGCGGAACTGCCGCCGCTGGCGGGCGTCGCCCACCTCGCCGGTGTGCTCGACGACGCTCTGCTGCCCCAGCAGAACCTCGACCGGTTCCGGACGACGTTGCGCCCCAAGGCGTTCGGCGCCTATCACCTGCACCGGCTGACCAAGGACGACGATCTGGAGTTCTTCATCCTGTTCTCGTCGGCATCGGCGGTGCTCGGTTCGCCCTCGCAGGCCAACTACGCGAGCGCCAACGCGCTGCTCGACGGACTGGTGGCCCACCGCCGGGCCGGCGGACTGCCGGCGACCGCGGTCAACTTCGGCCCGTGGGGCCGCGGCGGCATGGCCAGTTCGCAGGCTGCGGTCGCCAATCTCAGCGCCCAGGGCATGCTGCCACTGGAGCCGACGGCGGCACTGGCCGCGCTGGGCGAGATCGTCCGGCACGGCACGGCTCAGGCGACGGTCCTCAACGCCAACTGGGCGAGGACGGCCAAGATGCTGGGCGGTATGCGGCCGCCGATGCTCGACCAGGTGCTGCCGACCGGGGACGCCGAGGCGTCGGGCGACAGCGAGTTGCTCCGCAAGCTGCAGGAGATCCCGGTGGCGCAACGGGTGGACTTCATCGCCGAGTTCCTGCAGCGCGAGGTGCAGGGATTCCTGCGGCTCGCCCAGCCGCCGGCAGCGACCAGCCGGTTCCTGGACCTCGGGACCGACTCGCTGATGGCCGTCGAATTGCGCAACCGGTTGTTCTCGCAGTTCGGCGGAAAATTCGACATCAGCCCGACCGCGGTGTTCGACTACCCGACGATCGGTGAGCTCGCCGCGCATCTGGTGTCGCAGCTGCCCGATTCGGAGCCGTCGGATGCCCCGGGAGAACCCGCCGACGAGGGTGCGGCGCAGCTGAGCGGGGACTGACCCGGCCGGTAAGCCGCACGACGCCGCACCCGGACTCGGACGCGGTTTGAACTTGCTCACACTGCTTTTGAGATCCGGTTACCGGCCGGTATAGTCTCTCTTAGGTTACTGGTGGGTAACTTATTCATGAGTACCCAACCGCGAGTACCCCAACCGTCAGGTGGCGTTCTCATCGAGGAGGAATTCAGTGGGCCACTACAAGAGCAATGTTCGCGACCAGGTGTTCAACCTGTTCGAGGTCTTCGGTCTGGACCAGGCCATCGGCACGGGCTCATTCACCGACCTCGACGTGGACACCGCCACCGAGATGCTCACCGAGATGGCACGGCTGTGCGAGGGCCCGGTGGGAGAGTCCTTCACCGACGGTGACCGCAACCCGCCGGTGTTCGATCCGGCCACCCATACGGTGACCCTGCCGGACTCCTTCAAGTCCTCGGTGCGGGTCTTCATCGACAACGGCTGGGACAAGGTCGGCCTGATCGAGGAACTCGGCGGCGTGCCGGCTCCCAAGGCGCTGATGTGGGCACTGCACGAACACGTGCTCGGCGCCAACCCCGCGGTGTGGATGTACGGCGGCGGCGCTGGTTTCGCGCAGATCTTCTACCACCTGGGCACCGAGGAGCAGAAGAAGTGGGCGGTCCTCGCCACCGAGCGCGGGTGGGGCGCCACCATGGTGCTGACCGAACCGTATGCCGGCTCCGACGTCGGCGCCGGTCGCACCAAGGCGGTCCGGCAGGAGGACGGTTCCTGGCACATCGACGGTGTGAAGCGCTTCATCACCTCGGCCGATTCCGATGACCTCTTCGAGAACATCATGCATCTGGTGCTCGCGCGCCCCGAGGGCGCCGGACCGGGCACCAAGGGACTGTCGCTGTTCATGGTGCCCAAGTTCCTCTTCGACACCGCGACCGGCGAGCCGGGCGAGCGCAACGGCGTGTTCGTCACCAACGTCGAACACAAGATGGGCCTGAAGGTCTCGGCCACCTGTGAGCTGACGTTCGGCCAGCACGGCGTTCCGGCCAAGGGCTGGCTGGTCGGCGAGGTCCACGAGGGCATCGCGCAGATGTTCGATGTCATCGAGCAGGCCCGGATGATGGTGGGCACCAAGGCGATCGCCACGCTGTCCACCGGTTACCTCAACGCGCTGGAGTACGCCAAGTCGCGGGTCCAGGGCGCCGACCTAACCCAGATGATGGACAAGACCGCCCCGCGCGTCACCATCACGCATCACCCCGACGTGCGGCGCAGCCTGATGACCCAGAAGGCCTACGCCGAGGGGCTGCGGGCGGTGTATCTGTACACCGCCACCTATCAGGACCCCGAGGTCGCCGAGGCACTTCACGGCGTGGACGCCGAACTGGCGTTCAAGGTCAACGACCTGATGCTGCCGATCGTCAAGGGCGTGGGCTCCGAGCAGGCGTACGCCAAGCTCACCGAGAGCCTGCAGACCCTCGGCGGGTCCGGCTTCCTGCAGGACTATCCGATCGAGCAGTACATCCGCGACGCCAAGATCGACTCGCTCTACGAGGGCACCACGGCGATCCAGGCGCAGGACTTCTTCTTCCGCAAGATCATCCGGGACAAGGGCCAGGCGCTGGCTCACGTGGCCGGCCAGATCGAGGAGTTCGTGCGCAACGAGTCGGGCAACGGCCGGTTGAAGACCGAGCGCGCACTGCTGGCCAAGGCGCTCGAGGACGTCCAGGGCATGGCGGCCACGCTGACCGGCTACCTGATGGCCGCGCAGGAGGATCCCAAGAGCATCTACAAGGTGGGCCTGGGTTCGGTGCGTTTCCTGATGAGCGTCGGCGATCTGGTCATGGGCTGGTTGCTGCTGCGCCAGTCCGCCGTCGCGATGGCCGCGCTGGACGCGGGCGCCGCCGGTGCCGACCGGAACTTCTACGAGGGCAAGATCGCGGCCGCGTCGTTCTTCGCGAAGAACTTCCTGCCACTGCTCACCAGCACCCGCCAGGTGATCGAGGCAGTGGACAACGAGGTCATGGAACTCGACGAAGCCGCTTTCTAGGAACGCTGAAACGGCGGCCCCGGGGACTTCGCCCCCGGGGCCGCCGTCATTTCCGGACTATTAGCTGGACCGCGGCCGGTCATCGCCCGTCCGGCCCGGGCCGAAGAGTGGCGACGACAAAATGACACCGACGGACATCCGGCAGAAGCAGTCAGAAAAGCGAGTTCTGACTGGGCAAACGTCGCACTCCGGATCAGCGGTG
>JAPOHV010000133.1 GCA_029979305.1 Mycobacteriaceae bacterium
ATGTGCTTCATGGCGACTGTCAGCGCCCCGTCGCCCGTGAAGGGCCGCTTGCCCGAAACTGCTTCGTAACCAACGACTCCCAGCGAGTAGACGTCGCTGGCCGTGGTTGCGTCCTGGCCGAGTGCCTGTTCGGGCGCGATGTACTGCGCGGTTCCCATCACCATGCCCGTCTGGGTGACCGGAGCGGCGTCGACGGCCTTGGCGATACCGAAGTCGGTGAGCTTCACCTGGCCCGTCGGGGTGATCAGAATGTTGCCGGGTTTGACGTCGCGGTGCACCAGCCCGGCGGCATGGGCGACCTGCAGTGCGCGGCCGGTCTGTTCGAGCATGTCCAGCGAGTGCCGCAGCGACAGCCGCCCGGTGCGTTTGATCACCGAGTTCAGCGGCTCCCCGTTGATCAGCTCCATCACCAGGTATGCGGTGCGACCCTCGCCGTCGATGTCGGTCTCGCCGTAGTCGTGCACCGCGGCGATGCCGGGGTGGTTGAGCATGGCGACGGTTCGGGCCTCTGCGCGGAACCGTTCCAGGAACTCCGGGTCGGAGGAGAACTCCTGTTTGAGCACCTTGATGGCGACGCGGCGGCCCAGCCGGCTGTCGACGGCCTCCCACACCTGGCCCATGCCGCCGGTGGCGATGAGCCGCTGTAACCGGTAACGCCCGGACAACGTGACACCTACGCGAGGACTCATTGCTTGCCTCGCTTCGCTCGCCCGCGCGGACTCATGGCGCCCCCTGCAGGACCGCGGCCATGGTCGACCGGCCGATCGGGGCCGCCAGCGCGCCGCCGGTGGCCGACAGCCGGTCCCCGCCGTTCTCGACCAGCACGGCCACCGCGACCCGCGGGCTCTGCACCGGCGCGAACGCGATGTACCAGGCGTGCGGCGGGGTGTTGCGCGGATCGGTGCCGTGTTCGGCGGTACCCGTCTTGGACGCGATCTGCACGCCCGGGATCGCCCCGTCCTGCTGGGTGAACTTTTCGGCACCGACCATCAAATCAGTTAGCTTAGCCGCGACCTGCGCGGAAACCGCCCGCCGCAACTCCGCCGGTGCGGTGTTGTCGATGTCCGCCAGATCAGGTCCCTCGAGGTGGTCGACGAGGTGGGGCTGCATCACCACGCCGGCGTTGGCGATCGCCGCGGCCACCATTGCGTTCTGCAGCGGAGTCACGGCGACGTCCTTCTGTCCCATGCTCGACATCCCGACCGCGGCGGCGTCGCTCATCGGCCCCACGGTGGACTCGGCGACCTGTAGCGGTATCGGTGCGGGCGCACTGTCGAACCCGAACGCGTCGGCGGCCTCGCGCAGGGCGTCGGCGCCCACCCGCATCCCGAGTTCGACGAAGGCGGTGTTGCACGACCGGGCGAACGCCTCCCGCAGCGGCGCCTTCGGGGCGTTGCCGCAGGGTGCGCCCCCGTAGTTCTCCAAGGTGGCAGTGCTGTTCGGCAGCGGAATCTGCGGAGCGGCGGTGAGTTGTTCGTTCTCCGTGATACCGGACTGCAGCGCTGCGGCGGTCGTGATCACTTTGAACGTCGACCCCGGCGGGTACCGCTCGGCGATCGCACGGTTGGTCAGCGGCGAGTCCGGGTCGTCACGCAGCTGCTCCCAGGCCAGGCCCTGCTCCTCGGCGTCGTGGGTCGCCAGCAGGTTCGGGTCGTACGACGGCGACGACACCATCGCCAGGATCTTGCCGGTGGACGGCTCCAGTGCCACCACGGATCCCTTGCAGGGACCGCCGCCGCAGCCGTGCTGGATGGCGTCCCACGCGGCCTGCTGCACCCGAGGCACGATGGTGGTGCCGACGTTGCCGCCGCGAGGGTCGCGTCCGGTGAAGAAATCGGCCAACCGCTTGCCGAACAACCGCTCGTCCGACCCGTTGAGAATGGGGTCCTCGGCGCGCTCCAGTCCGGAACTTGAGAAGCGCAGCGAGTAGAAGCCGGTGATCGGCGCGTAGCTGAACGGGTCGGGGTACGTCCGCAGATAGCGGTACCGCCCGTTGGTGGCCTCGGAGAAGGCCAGCACCTGGCCGCCGGCGGCGATCTGCCCGCGCTGGCGGGAGTACTCGTCGAGCAGGACCCGCTGGTTGCGGGGGTCGGCGCGCAGCGCGTCGGCGCGGAACACCTGGGTGATGGTGGCGTTGACAAGCAGCAGCACGACCAGGGCCATGACCATCATGGAGATGCGGCGCAGTGAGGTGTTCATGATCGGCCGATCACCTCGGTGCGGGCTGCCGCGATGTGGGTGTGCTGGCTGGTCCGGATCGGCCGCCGGGCGGCGTGCGAGATCCGCACCAGGATGGCCAGCAGCACGTAGTTGGCCACCAGCGACGACCCGCCGTAGGACATCCACGGCGTGGTCAGGCCGGTCAGCGGGATCAGCCCCGTCACACCGCCGACGACGATGAACAGCTGAATCGCCAGCGTCGAGGCCAACCCGGCCGCCAGCAGCTTCCCGAAGCTGTCCCGCACCGCGATGGCGGTGCGCAGGCCGCGCATGATCACGATCGTGTACATCAGCAGCACCCCGGCCAGCCCGACCAGCCCGAGCTCCTCCCCCACCACCGCGATGATGAAGTCCGTCGACGCCGCGGGGACGGTGCCCGGCTGGCCGTTGCCCAACCCGGTGCCGAAGACGCCGCCGGTGGCGAAGCTGAACTGCGACTGCACCATCTGGTAGCCCGCGCCCTCCGGGTCCCCGAACGGGTCCATCCAGGTCTGCACCCGGCCGCGCACATGGCCGAAAAGGTGGTAGGCCACAACGCTTCCGAGCCCGAACAGCGATAGGCCGATCACCACCCAGCTGAACCGTTCGGTGGCGATGTAGACCATCACCAGGAACGACGCGTAGAGCAGCAGCGAGGTGCCCAGGTCCTTCTCGAACACCATCACTCCCACCGAGATGACCCACGCGGCCAGCAGTGGCGCCAGGTCCCTGGGCCGCGGCAGATCCATCCCGAGGAAATGCTGCCCCGCGCTGTTGAACAGGCTGCGCTTGGCCACCAGCACCCCGGCGAAGAACACCAGCAACAGGATCTTGGAGAACTCGGCGGGCTGAATGCTGAAGCCCGGCAACCGGATCCAGATCTTCGCGCCGTTGGTCTCCGACAGCGATGTCGGAAGCAGGGCGGGTATGGCGAGCAGCACCAGGCCTGCCGCACCGCAGATGTAGTCGTAACGCGCCAGCATCCGGTGGTCGGTCAGGAAAACCACCACCAGCGCGAAGCCGACCACACCGACCAGCGTCCACAGCATCTGCTGTTCGGCGCCCGGCCCGCCGGGATCGCTGCCCGGCACCAGGTCCAGGCGGTGGATCAGCACCAGACCCAGTCCGTTGAGCAGGGCCACCACCGGAAGCAGCAGTGGGTCGGCATACGGCGCGAAGCGGCGGATCGCCATGTGCGCGAACAGAAATAGGGCCAGGAAGGCGGCGGTGTAGACCAGCAGGTCGCCGCTGATGCCCTGCTCCTGGTTGGCTTCGACGATCAGCAGTGCCACTCCGGTGATCAGCGTGGCGAAGCACAGCAGGCCCAGTTCGGCGTTGCGGCGGGTCGGCAACGGCGGGGTGATCCGGACCGGCGACTGCGGTGCGGTGGTCATGAAGCCGCCCGGCAGTCGATGCCTGGCTTCTGTGTCGGCGCCGGTGACGGTGACGGTGACGGGGGCGGTGCAGCGGGTCCGCCCGAGACGGTTCGGGGGCCGACCGGTGGGGCGACCCGCGCCGGTTTCGGCGGTGCGCACAGCGGCAGCAGGGAACCGCGGGCCAGGTCGTGCAACTGGTCGATCGCCTGGTCCAGGCTGCCTGCGGGAAGCCCCGCCGAAACCTGGGTTCGTTCCGCCGGCCGCAGATCGCCCAGCCGCATCAGCGTGCAGTCCAGCGGGGTGTCGGCCTGGCCGTAGCTGATCTGGGACAGTTCGCCGCGCGCGTTGACGCACCCCAGTTGATAGGGCTGCTGTAACCGGACGCCGAGGAACGAACCCTGGATACCGCGCATGATGGCGACGTGGTCCTGGTGTGCGCCGACGTAGTAGTAGCCGCGAATGATCTTGTAGCCCAGCCCGATTCCGGCCAGGGCAAGCAGCAGCACCACCGCCGCGGCGATCAGCGGCACCCGGCGCGACCTGACCGGCGGCGGTTCGGGCTCCGGCGCGACGCGCTTGGGGGTATCCGGGCGCGGCGCGATCGCCGCGGCCCGGCCCGCCGCGGTGTTGGGGGGCGCGATCCGGTGGTCGTCGTCGCCGGAGACCGCACCGGCGATGATCGGCTGGGTCTGCCCGGCGTAGTCGTGGTCGACGACGTCGGCCACCACCACGGTCACGTTGTCCGGGCCGCCGCCGCGCAGTGCGAGTTCGATCAGCCGGTCGGCGCTGTCGGCGACGTCGGGAATCCGCAGTGCCTCGAGGATCGTCTCGTGGCTGACCGGATCGGAGAGTCCATCGGAGCACAGCAGATAGCGGTCACCCTCGCGGGCCTCCCGCATGATCAGTGTCGGCTCCACCTCCTGGCCGGTCAGCGCCCGCATGATCAGCGAACGCTGCGGGTGGGTGTGCGCCTCCTCTGCGGTGATGCGGCCCTCGTCGACGAGCGTCTGGACGAAGGTGTCGTCCTTGGTGATCTGGGTCAGCTCGCCGTCGCGCAGCAGGTAGCCGCGCGAGTCACCGATGTGCACCAGGCCGAGCCGGTCTCCGGCGAACAGGATCGCGGTGAGTGTCGTGCCCATCCCGTCGAGGTCGGGGTGCAGCTCAACCTGGTCGGCGATCGCCGAATTGCCCTCGTGCACAGCCCGTTCCAGCTTGCCCAGCAGGTCGCCGCCGGGCTCGTCGTCATCGAGGTGGGCCAGCGCGGCGATGACCAGCTGGGAGGCCACCTCGCCGGCGGCGTGGCCGCCCATCCCGTCGGCCAGCGCCAGCAGCCGGGCCCCCGCGTAGACGGAGTCCTCGTTGTTGGCGCGTACCAGGCCGCGATCACTTCGGGCGGCGTAGCGGAGGGCGAGGGTCACGGGCGCAGCTCGATCACGGTCTTGCCGATGTGTACCGGCGTGCCGATCGGAACCCGCACCGCCGCGGTCACCTTCGAGCGGTCCAGGTAGGTGCCGTTGGTGGAACCGAGGTCCTCGACGAACCAGTCCGCGCCCCGCGGCGACAGCCGGGCGTGGCGGGTCGAGGCGTAGTCGTCGGTGAGCACCAGGGTGGAGTCGTCGGCGCGCCCGATCAGTACGGGCTGGCTGCCGAGGTTGATCCGGGTGCCGGCCAGCGCCCCCTCGGTCACCACCAGGTAGCGGGCGGTGGTCTTGGTGTTCCGGCGCGCCGTTCCGCCGCCGCCCCGCAGCGCGAGCCCGCGGCGGACCATCACCACGCCGGTCGGCGCGTAGATGTCGGTGCGAAGGATCCGCAGTACCGACCAGATGAACAGCCAGAGCAGCAGCAAGAAGCCGACGCGCGTCAGTTGCAGGACTAGTCCCTGCATGCGGCGGCCCTCCGTCCTGCTGTCCCGGTCGCAGCCCGGCTGACCACGGCACTGCGAGTCGAATTCTGCGACGTCACAGGATACTGCGGCGTCCGGTGCGGCGAGGCTGAAGCCACCAAGGCCCAGCCGGTCCCCGACCGGATCAGTGAACGTGGACGACGATCTCGGAGTGGCCGACCCTGATGACGTCGCCGTCCGCCAGTTGCCACTCCTGCACCGGCGCGTTGTTGACCGTGGTGCCGTTGGTGGAGTTGAGGTCCTGCAATAGCGCCACCTGCCCGTCCCACCGGATCTCCAGGTGCCGGCGGGAAACACCGGTGTCGGGAAGCCGGAACTGGGCGTCCTGGCCGCGGCCGATGACGTTGGCGCCCTCGCGCAGCTGATAGGTCCGGCCGCTGCCGTCGTCGAGCTGCAGCGTCACCGCGTGACCGGCGGCCGGCGCCTGGTACTCGGGGGCCGGCGGCGCGTACTCGGCGGCCGGGTAGCCGCCGTAGTTCGGCTGCGCATAGTCGCCCGGCGGGGCGTATTCGCCACCCGGCGCGGGCTGCTGGCCGTAATCGTATTCAGGTGCCGCGGGGGCCGGGGGCGGGTAGCCGCCCTGCTCGTAGCGGCCGTAATCGGGCTGGCCGTAGTCGGGCCGGGCGTAGCCGCCGTACCCGGGCTGCTGGTAACCCTGATCGGGATAGCCGCCGGGGTAGCCGCCCGGGGCCGGGCGGCCGTAGTAGTCGGCGGGCGGCGGGGCGTAACCGCCGCCGGGCGGGGGTCCGTACTGCGGGGGGCCGTAGCCCTGCGGCGCCGGCGGGCGGTAGCCCTGGTCGTACGGGGCGCCGTAACCGGCGGGGGGACGCTGCTCATAGCCCTGCTGGGCGTACGGGTCGGGGTAGCCGCCCTGGTCCGGATAGGCCGGCCGGGGCGGGTAGCCACCCTGGGCGTACGGGTCGGGGTAGCCGCCCTGCTCCGGCGGGTACGGGTTCCGCTGCTCCGGGGCGTAGCCGCGCGGGTCCTCCGGGGGGCGACCGTACTGCTCGTCGTGATACTCCTCGCCCGGGCGGCTCTGGCCGCGGTAGCTCGGGTTGTCGGTCATCGCTGGCACTCCTGGTTCTGCGGTGTACGCGTGGTTCGATTCTGCTGGGCGGGGTGCCGGAGCAGACGGGCGGGGGTCGGCGTCGGGGTTGACGACCGCGCGGGTGCGGTACTGCCCGGTGTGCAGGCTCTCGGCTTGTTCGAACCGGACGACCACCTCACCGTAGGTCTGCCAGCCCTGCTCGCGGATGTATCCGTCGAGGTGGGTGGCGAACGCGGCGGTGGTGAGAGCCGGTTCGGCGCTTACCTTCCGGAAGTCGGACTCGCACAGCGTGATGACGTATTCATTGGGTGCCAGGAACCGTTCGCCGGGCAGCGTCCGCACGCCGTCGGTGGCCTCGCGGCGCAGCAGCGACTCGACCTCCTGGGGCACGATCGAGCCACCGAACACGCGGGCGAAGGCGTCACCGACGCCGTCCTCCAGCATCCGCTCGATGCGTTGGACCAGACCCCTCTGGTTACCCATCTCGACCGCCGACCTCAATCCCCCGATCTGTTTGGTGACCCGGATACGCACTCGCACCATAGCTGGTACCCATGGTATCGGCCGGGTTCGCCAATGCCGTTGAAGGCGGACCGGTGCTATCGCATCAGCGCAGTTCAGAGGGCACCCGTGGCAGCGCGCGTCGTGCCTGCCGGGCTCCCGCAGCGGTTGGGGAGCCCTCCTGCCAGCGTGATAGGCTCCCGGAGCGTTTCGGGCGAGTGGCGGAATGGCAGACGCGCTGGCTTCAGGTGCCAGTGTCCTTCGGGACGTGGGGGTTCAAGTCCCCCTTCGCCCACAACGAGTGGTTGTACGAACTGCGGGCACGAAGGTCGCGAACTCGAAAGAGGTCGCGACCTTCTTCCGTTGTCGCCGGGTCGCGATCAGGCGGTCGATACGGTAGGGCCGTGCGACACACCTTCCTCCAGCGGAGTTTCCTCGCCTTGGCCGCCGTGGGGTTGTGCGCCGGTTGCACGAAGCCACCCGCTCCGGCCGCGTTCCGGGCAGAGGTCAAGTACGTCCAGGTCGGCGACGTCAAACTGGCCTACTACGTCCGCGGCGAAGGCAAGCCGCTGCTGATGATCAACGGCTACATCTCGACCATGAGCCTGTGGGATCC
>JAPOHV010000170.1 GCA_029979305.1 Mycobacteriaceae bacterium
ACGGAATCGACCTGTCGACGGTCAAGGGCACCGGGGTCTGCGGACGAATCCGCAAGCAGGACGTGCTGGCTGCCGCCGAGGGGACCAAGACCCCTGCGGCGGCAGCGGCTCCCGCGGGCCCGCCGGCGCGGGCGGGCGCCCCGGCCGCGGCGCCGTCGCCGCTGGCGCATCTGCGCGGCACCACCCAGAAGGCCAACCGCGTCCGCAAGCTCACCGCCAAGAAGACCCGCGAGTCGCTGCAGTCCAGCGCTCAGCTCACCCAGACCCACGAGGTCGACATGACCAAGATCGTGGGGCTACGGGCCCGGGCCAAGAAGGACTTCGCCGAGCGAGAGGGCGTCAACCTCACCTTCCTGCCGTTCATCGCACGCGCCGTCATCGACGCACTCAAGGCACACCCCAACATCAACGCCAGCTACAACGAGGACGCCGGCGAGATCACCTACTACGACACCGAGAACCTCGGCTTCGCGGTCGACACCGAGCAGGGGCTGCTCTCCCCGGTGGTTCACAACGCCGGTGACCTGTCGCTGGCCGGCCTCGCCCGGGCCATCAACGACATCGCCGCCCGTGCCCGCTCCGGCGATCTCAAGCCCGACGAACTCTCCGGCGGAACGTTCACCATCACCAACATCGGCAGCCAGGGCGCGTTGTTCGACACCCCCATCCTGGTGCCGCCGCAGGCCGCGATGCTCGGAACCGGCGCGATCGTCAAACGACCGCGGGTGATCGCCGACGAACTGGGCAACGAGTCCATCGGCGTCCGGTCCGTGTGCTACCTCCCGCTGACCTACGACCACCGGCTCATCGACGGCGCCGATGCCGGCCGGTTCCTGACGACGGTCCGCAAGCGGCTGGAGGAAGGCGCCTTCGAGGGCGAGCTCGGGCTTTGACGCTGACGGTCGCGATCGCCGGCTCGTCCGGCCTGATCGGTTCGGCGCTGGTGGCTGCGCTGCGGTCAGCCGATCACCGGGTGGTGCGGATCGTGCGCCGCGCCGCGGTCGGCCGCGACGAGCTGTACTGGAACCCCGACAGCGGCGATTTCGACCCCGCCGGCCTGGACGGTACCGATGCGGTGGTCAACCTCTGCGGGGTCGGCGTCGGCGACAAGCGGTGGTCGGGCGCGTTCAAGCAGAGCCTGCGCGACAGTCGCATCGACCCCACCGAGGTGATCTGCGCGGCCGTTGTCGAGGCCGGGGTGCCGACGTTGGTCAACGCCAGCGCGGTCGGCTACTACGGCGATACCGGGAGCCGGATCACCGACGAATCCGGCTCCGCCGGAACAGGATTCCTGGCACAGCTGTGCGTCGACTGGGAATCCGCCACCACCCCCGCGCAGCAGGCCGGAGTCCGGGTGGTGCTGGCCCGCACCGGACTGGTGCTCTCCCCCTCCGGTGGTCTGCTCAGCAAGCTCAAACCGCTGTTCGCCCTCGGACTCGGCGGACGGCTGGCCGGTGGGCGCCAGTACATGCCGTGGATCAGCCTGGAGGACGAGGTCCGGGCGCTGCTGTTCGCCATCCGCGAGCCCGCACTGTCGGGGCCGGTGAACTTCACCGGCCCGGCCCCGGTGACCAACGCCGAGTTCACCGCCGCACTGGCCCGTGCGCTCCACCGCCCGGCACCGTGGCTGGTGCCCGGGATCGCGCTGAAAACCCTGCTCGGAGAGTTCGCCGAGGAAGGCCTGCTGGGCGGACAGCGCGCCATCCCTGCCGCCCTGGAACGGGCCGGATTCGTATTCCACCACAACACCATCGGCGAGGCACTGGCTTACGCGACCGGGTCCGGGCGGGGGTAGTAGCGTCGGTTGGGTGCGGCAGTCCTTGCAGTCCATCCGCTCCAGCGACGAACCGGTGCAGATCCGGCAACTGGGTGTGCTCGACTACCTGGCCGCCTGGCAACTCCAACGCGACACCGCTGACGCCCGGGTCGCCGGCGGCCCGGACACCCTGCTGCTGCTCGAACATCCGGCGGTCTACACCGCCGGTAAGCGCACCGAGGCCCACGAGCGCCCGCTGGACGGAACCCCCGTCGTCGACACCGACCGCGGCGGGAAGATCACCTGGCACGGCCCCGGCCAGTTGGTCGGCTATCCGATCATCGGCCTGGCCGAGCCGCTGGATGTGGTGAATTTCGTTCGGCGCCTTGAAGAGTCACTGATCAGCGTGTGCGGCGAACTCGGTCTCGAGGTCGGCCGGGTGGCCGGCCGATCCGGAGTCTGGCTGCCCGCCGACGACGGTCGCCCGGCGCGCAAGATCGCCGCGATCGGCATTCGGGTGGCCCAGGGCACGACACTGCACGGCTTCGCGCTGAACTGCGACTGCGACCTGGGCGCGTTCTCGGCGATCGTGCCGTGCGGCATCGCCGATGCCGGCGTCACCTCGCTGACCGCCGAACTCGGACGGCGGGTCAGCGTCGGGGACGTCCGAGACCGGGTGGCCGACGCGGTGTGTGACGCACTCGACGGGCGGCTGCCGGTAGCCCGTTAGCTCGGGCTCTATCGGCGACCGACCCCGACCGGGCCAGCCGGGCCGAGGACCGGATCCACACCGACCGGGCCGACGACACCACCCACGCCGACCGGACCAACCGGACCGACCACCGGATCCACGACCGGCACGGGGTCGACGACGACGGGGGCACAGACCATGTTGACCGTGTCCCAGTAGAAGCCGACGGCACAGTCGGCCTGATAGGTCGTCGCCGCCGGGGACGTCGTGAACCAAGCCGCCGGGAGCACCCCCGCCAGCAGCGCAAATGCAGCGACGGCCGAGCCGCGCCGAGACGAAGAGTTCGATACCGCCATTGCGGTCTCCTTGATGATCGTGAGGTTTTCCCGGGCCGGCGATCGCGGGCTTGTCGGTTGCGGGAAAACTAGCACGCATTTCAATCCCGGGCACAGCCGCCGCCGGATGCCTGCACGTACCATCGCAACCATGAATGCGGTGGATCCGGCCGGTCGCAAGCTGCTGCGGCTTGAGGTCCGCAATGCCGAGACCCCCATTGAACGCAAGCCGCCGTGGATCAAGACCCGGGCCCGAATGGGACCGGAGTACACCGCGATGAAGGGGCTGGTGCGCCGGGAGGGTCTGCACACCGTCTGCGAGGAAGCCGGCTGCCCGAACATCTTCGAATGCTGGGAGGACCGCGAGGCCACTTTCCTCATCGGCGGCGAACAGTGCACCCGTCGCTGCGACTTCTGCCAGATCGACACCGGCAAACCGGCCGAGTTCGACCGCGACGAGCCGCGCCGGGTGGCCGAGAGCGTCGCCACCATGGGTCTGCGGTACGCCACCGTCACCGGGGTGGCACGCGATGACCTGCCCGACGGCGGAGCGTGGCTCTACGCCGAGACGGTCCGGGCGATCAAGCGGCTCAACCCCTCCACGGGTGTCGAGTTGCTGGCACCGGACTTCAACGGCGAACCCGAACTGCTGCGCGAAGTGTTCGACTCGCGCCCGGAGGTGCTGGCGCACAACCTCGAAACGGTGCCCAGGATCTTCAAGCGCATCCGACCCGCGTTCCGCTACCAGCGCAGCCTCGACGTGCTCACCGCTGCCCGGGAATTCGGCCTGGTCACCAAAAGCAACCTGATCCT
This sequence comes from Mycobacteriaceae bacterium, assembly GCA_029979305.1. Lineage (GTDB taxonomy): Bacteria > Actinomycetota > Actinomycetes > Mycobacteriales > Mycobacteriaceae > Mycobacterium. The sequence goes on from JAPOHV010000170.1 coordinate 3,596, forward strand.
GGGCCTGGGCGAGACGGTCGACGAGGTGCGCGCCGCGCTGACCGACCTGCACGAGGCCGGCTGCGACATCGTCACGATCACCCAGTACCTGCGGCCCTCGCCGCGCCACCACCCGGTGGAACGCTGGGTGCACCCCGAGGAGTTCGTGGAACTGGCCGGCTACGCCGAGGGCCTGGGATTCGCCGGGGTGCTGGCAGGTCCGCTGGTGCGCTCGTCCTACCGGGCCGGCCGGCTCTACGAGAAGGCAGCCACCGCCCGGCACCGCGCTACGTATCCTTGACAGCTATGGCGAAATCCCGCACCCCCGCCGAGTTGAAGGCGGCGAAAGAACAGGCCAAAGCAGCCCGCAAAGCCGAGTCCAAACAGCGCCGAACCCAGCTGTGGCAGGCCTTCGGCATGCAGCGCAAGGAAGACAGCCGGCTGCTGCCCTACATGGCGGCGGGGTTCGCGCTCAGCGTGGCCGTCTCGGTGGGCCTCGGTCTGCTGATCGGTGGTTTCACCAAGTGGCTGTTCATCGTGCTGGGCATCGTGCTCGGCGTGCTGGTGGCGTTCATCATCTTCGGCCGCCGTGCCCAGAAGTCGGCCTACCGAAAGGCCGAGGGCCAGGCCGGCGCGGCCGCCTGGGCGCTGGAGAATATGCGCGGTAACTGGCGGGTGGCGCCGGGGGTGTCGGCGACCGGGCATCTCGACGCCGTGCATCGCGTCATCGGTCGGCCCGGGGTGATATTCGTCGGCGAAGGCTCACCGGCGCGGGTCAAACCTTTGCTGGCGCAGGAGAAGAAGCGCACCGCCCGGTTGATCGGCGACATCCCCATCTACGACGTCGTCATCGGTAACGCCGACGGCGAAGTGCCGTTGTCGAAACTTGAGCGGCACCTGACCAAGCTGCCGGTCAACATCACCGTCAAGAAGATGGACGACCTGGAGTCCAAGCTCAGCGCGCTCGGCAGCCGCGCCGGCGCGGCGGCCATGCCGAAGGGTCCGCTGCCGCCCCAGGCGAAGATGAAGGGCGTGCAGCGCACCATGCGCCGGCGCTGACGCTCCTCTCCCGTCGGACGATGTCCTGCGGCAGGTCGCCGGCGACCAGTCGCGCGCCGAACGGGTCGTCGCCCATCCACAACCCCTCGAGTGAGGAACCACGCAGACGATGTTCGAGTAACCCCCTGCAGGGTTCCTCACTCGACGCTGGTGTCAGCGCAGCACGACGGCAGTCGCGGTCAGCCGGTCCTGCAACCCGCGACCATCGATGTCGGTGAACAGCGCCGGGATCACCAGCGCGATCAGCAGGCCGCGCAGCGCCGCCCGGCCGGTCCCGACATGGATGCGGTTGTCGATCGAGGCGACCCGCAGACCGGCGACGTACTGGCCCGGGGTGAACCCGAACAGCCGCACCGACACCACACCTAAGACGAACCAGATGATCAGCACGGCAGTCGCCAGGAACGCCGCGCTGAACAGCCCCGAGGCCAGGCCCAGCCCAGCCACTCCGTAGGAGAGCAACCAGTCCACCAGCAACGCCGCGAAGCGGCGGCCCATCCGCGCCAGTGATCCCGGCCCGGCCGCCGGTAGACCCAACCGCTGGCCCGGATACCCGTCGGGCGAGCCCAGCGACTGCGGCCCCGACAGCCAGGACCCGATCTCACGCGCCATTGCCCCAGGATAGAGGTCGCCGAGGCCGTTGGATGCCCCGGACCAGCGCCGTCGGCACGCGTAACGTCCACGCAACATTCGGTTGACGGACGTGCAACATCGGATCCCTACCGTCAGCCGCGGGTTGGGGAAACTCCCACACCACAGACATGCGGCTGCATCTAAAAGGAGTTAAGTACGTGGCGAAGCACCAAACGGCCGACGACATCTTCAAGCTGATCAAGGACGAAAAGGTCGAGTACGTCGACATACGGTTCTGCGACCTGCCCGGTGTGGTCCAGCATTTCTCGATCCCGGCTTCGGCCTTCGACGAGAACGTGTTCGAGGACGGCCTGGCATTCGACGGGTCTTCGGTCCGGGGTTTCCAGTCCATCCACGAGTCGGACATGATGCTGCTGCCCGACCCCCAGACCGCGCGCATCGACCCGTTCCGGGCCGCCAAG
>JAPOHV010000181.1 GCA_029979305.1 Mycobacteriaceae bacterium
CGTTCGGCATCGTGGCGCTAGAGGCGGCGGCGGCGGGCGCCCCGCTGGGGACGACGAACGTCGGCGGGCTGGGCGAGGCGGTCATCGACGGAGTCACCGGACTGTCCTGCCCGCCGCGCGACCCCGCCGCTCTGGCGGCCGCGGTCTGTGCGGCTCTGGACGATCCGGCCGCAGCCCAGCGACGGGCGCTCGCCGCACGGGACCGGCTGACCTCAGATTTCGACTGGGCGACGGTGGCGGCCCGCACCGCGCAGGTTTACCTGGCCGCCAAGCGGCGCGAGCGGGAACCGCTGGCGCGCAAGGCGATCGCCGAACACGCCCTGCCGGACCGCTAGTTTCGGTTTCGCGCGGCCTTCTTGCGCTCGATGTCGGCCAGGTTGGCGGCCAACTCGGCACGTTCGGCGGCCGAGGTCTCCCAGGCCAGCTTGCGGTTCTTGACCACCTTGGCCGGCGAGCCCACGGCGATCGAGAAATCCGGGATGTCGCCCTTGACCACGGCGTGCGCGCCGAGCACGCAGCCCCGGCCGATGGTGGTGCCGCGCAGGATGGTGACCTTGGCGGCGATCCAGACGTCGGGGCCGATACGCACCGGGGTCTTGACGATGCCCTGGTCCTTGATGGCCATCTCGATGTTGTCCATCTTGTGGTCGAAGTCGCAGACGTAGCACCAGTCGGCCATCAGCGCCGACTCGCCGAACTCGATGTCGATGTAGCAGTTGATGACGTTGTCGCGGCCGAAGACGACCTTGTCGCCCAACCGAAGCGAGCCCTCGTGGGCCCGGATGGTGTTCTTGTCGCCGATGTGCACCCAGCGGCCGATCTCCATCTGCGCCAACTCGGGGGTGGCGTGGATCTCGACGTCCTTGCCCAGGAAGACCATGCCGCGGGTGATGATGTGCGGGTTGGCGAGCTTGAACTTCAGCAGCCGCCAGTAGCGGACGAGGTACCACGGCGTGTAGGCCCGGTTGGCGATGACCCACTTCAGCGAGGCCAGGGTGAGAAAGCGGGCCTGACGCGGGTCACGCAGCCGGGAGCCCCGCCAGCGCTTGTGGATCGGCGCACCCCACATGCTCGTCATGGCCGCCCAGCCTACCCAAACCGGACGGGGGTGCCGGGTTAGTCTCGCCTGTACGGTCGCGACGAGCGGAAGGAAACCGGTGCTGCGGCGAGGCCTCGCGTTGGCGTCGACACTGTTGTTGTCAGCCGCCATCCCGGGTTGCGGCACCACCGACTCGTGGGTTGAATCGACCGCGGCCCGCGGCTGGCCGGCCCAGTACGCCGACGCCGAGAACACCAGCTACACCGCGACCGACGGGGCCTCGGAGCTGACGCTCGCCTGGAGCCGCTCGGTCAAGGGCGAATTGGGCGCCGCGGCGGCACTGGGCGGAGACAACTATCTGGCGGTCAACGGGCAGACCGCCAACGGCTGTTCGCTGATGGTCTGGGAGAACGACAACAGCGGCCGCCAGCGGTGGTGCACTCGGATGGTGCTGGGTGGCGGGTTCACCAGCCCGCTGTTCGACGGGTTCGACAACCTCTACATCGGCCAGCCCGGCCTGATGGTCTCCTACCCGCCCACGCAGTGGGTCCGCTGGCGTACGCCGGTCATCGGGATGCCCACGACGGCAAGATTTCTGGACGACGGACAGCTTCTGGTCATCACCCATCTGGGGCAGGTACTGGTTTTCGACTCGCACCGCGGCGAGGTGGTGGGCACGCCGCTGGATCTGGTCGAGGGCGTCAACCCGACCGATCCCACCCGCGGCCTCACCGACTGCCAGCAGTCGCTGCCGGGCTGCCCGGTGGCCTCCGCGCCGGCGTTCTCCGCGGCAAGCCGCGTAGTCGTGGTCGGGGTGTGGCAGCCCGGCGCGAAGGCTTCTGTCCTGACCGCGCTGCGCTATCAACCCGGCCAGTCCGCGCCGCTGACCCCGGAATGGACCAGCGAAGCGGTTGCCGCCGGCGTACTGGCCGCCCCGGTGCTCTCCGAGGACGGCCGTACCGTTTACGTCAACGGCCGGGACAGCACGCTGTGGGCGCTCGATGCCGCTGACGGTAAACCGAAATGGTCTCTGCCCCTTGGCTTTCAGCCGCAGACGCCGCCGACCCTGGCGCCCGGCGGACTGATCATCGCCGGCGGCGGCCCGGACACCCGCCTGGTGGCGCTGCGCGATTCGGGCGACAGTGCCGAGGTGGTTTGGCGTCGCGACGACGTGTCCCCGTTGACCTCATCCAGTCAGGCCGGTGGCCGGGTCGCCTATGCGGTGGTGGCCGACGGCCCGCAACGGCTCGCGCTGCTGGTCTTTGATCCGTCTGATGAAGGGCGCACGCTGAACAGCTACCCGTTGCCCGATGCCCAGGGGTTCCCGGTCGGGGTGTCGGTGGGGTTCGACCGCCGGGTGGTCGCAGCCACCAGCGGCGGTCAGGTGTACAGCTTCGATCCGGCCTGACGCTCAGATTTGCAGCGGCGGCATCGCGCTGCGGGGAACCTTGACCGACGTGGCGCCGGCGTAGGACGGCAGCAGTTCGGCGCGGCCGAAGTAGAAGATCACCGAATCGTCGGTGACGGCGAAGTTCTGGTAGTGCGAGGGGTCGCGGCCGTCGCCCGGCGAAATGCTTCCGGCCAGACCGGTTTCGGTCTCCAGTGTGTTCTGCACGATCGGGAAGATGGCGTCCAGAGGCTTGGCGTCGGGAGCGAAGAGGGTGCCGAAGGTCACCGGACGACCGCGACCGACGTCATAGGTGAACGACTTGTACCAGGTTGTGGGGTGGGCACTGCCGACGTCCTGGAACAGGGTCAGCACGACACTGCGGGTCTGGGCCGACTGATACGTCTCGGCGGTGACGTCCATCTCGTAGGGCAGGTTGCGCGAGTCGGGAGTCTGGGCGACGTTGACGAAGCCCTCGCGGGTCTGGCTGAGGTAGTCGACGATCGCCTGCTCGTCGGGATAGCCCAGCGGGAACGTCACGTCCATGGTGTAGCGCTCATCGCTGGCCTGGATATGGCAGGAGTCACCCTGCAGCACACCGCCGAGCGCCGGGCAGGGGCCGACCGCCCCGGCCGCCGGGGCGGTCGCGAGAGTCACACCACCGGCCAGCAGGGCTGCCACCAGAATGCGCATACCGCCGAGCCTACCGGGAGGGCCGGCAGACGAACACGACCGCACGGGCCGCGGCGGCGGTGCCGAGCCGGGTGATCACCAGGGACAGTGGCAACGTACCGGTGAGGTGCAGCCGGCGCCGCAGCGAATCGGGGTCTATGTCAACACCGCGGACCAGGATCTCCAGTGCGCCACAGTCATGCGCCGAAAGCGACTGGCGCAGAACCTTTTCCCGCAGCGCCAGCCGCTCGATGATCTCGAAACCGCGCATTCCGGCCGGGAGTTGATCGCCGGAGAGGTAGGCGATGTCGGGATCGAGCTGCCACAGTCCGTGACGGGTCGCGTACTGGCGCACCAGCCCGGCGCGCACCACCGCGCCGTCGGGGTCGACGATCCACCGGCCGGGAGCCCCCACCGCGCAGTCATCCGGTTCGGCGTCGGTGATCTCCTCGGCCGCCCCGCTGCCATCACCGAGCACACTGGCCCGCCGGCGCACACCCGGTTCGGCCAGCGCGGGCGACCACAGGCAGGCCTCCCGAACCGACCCGCCGGCCGAGGTCACTTCGATCTCCCCGTCGAATCCCAGCCGGCGCACCGCGTCGAAGTCGATGCCGGGTGCGCACTTGACCACCGTGGCGCGGCCGGCGTAGACCTCGGCGAGCGCGTCCAGCGGCGGCGCGTAACCGCGCGGGTCGAATCGGCGACGACCGCCGGCCCGGCGGGCCGGATCCAGCAGCACCACGGTGTCGCGGCTGACCGGGTGCAGCGCGTCGGCCCGGCACAGCGGTACCCCCTCGAGGTTATGGGCGGCCATCGCCAGCCGGACATCGTCGATATCACTGCCCATCACAAAGCCGACGGTGTCACGCAGGGCGGCCAGTTCGGTTCCCACCGAGCAGGTCGCGTCGTGCACCGCCAGCCCGGCCAACCGCTCGGCCCGGTGGCGGGCGACGGCGGCGGTGGTGGCCTGCTGCAGGGCCTCGTCGGTGAACAGCCAGCGCGCCGGGTCGGCCAGGCCGGCGAACTTGGTGGCGGCCTTGCGGCGCAGCAGCGTGGTCTGCACCAGCGCCGTGGTGTGCCCGGCGTACCGGCCACGGATGGCCGCCACGTCGCCCAGCAGGCCGGCGCCGGTCAGGGGATAGCCGGCAACGTCGGCCAGCGCTGCCGTCCCGGCGTCACTGGTCAGATAGTCGACGTCGGCGCGGGTGAAGGTCAGGAGGGTTTGACCCCGGTGATCATGACGTTGTAGTACCAGGACTTGGGCACCACCCGCCGCCAGAGGTTGTCGTCGATCCAGCTCAGCGTCGTCCAACTGGTGAACCCGAACTTCGCCCAGCCGAATCCGAGTTTGCCGGGCGGCACCATGGCCTCGATGGTGCGAAGCGGCCAGCCCAGCATTGCCGCGGTGAATTCGGTTGTGGTGGTGGCGATTTCGGCCGCTCCGGCATTGCGGGCCATCCGCTCGAGGTCGGCGGGATCGAAAGTGTGAAGATCGACCACCGCTTCCAGTGCGGCCGCCCGTGAGGACTCGTCGAGTTCGGCCTGCGGCCGGCGCCAGCCGCCCAGGCCGGGCAGCCTGGTGGCGTTGGTGGCCACTCGCCAGGTCAGGGTGGAGAGGTTGCGGGCATAGCCGTTGCCCACGGTGGTCGGCTCGCCGGCGAAGACGAACCGGCCGCCGGGCTTGAGCACCCGCACCACCTCGCGCAGCGAGCGCTCCACGTCGGGGATGTGGTGCAGCACCGCATGGCCGACCACCAGGTCGAAGGTGTCGTCGTCGTAGGGGATGCCCTCGGCGTCGGCGACCCTTCCGTCGATGTCGAGTCCCAGGTTCTCGCCGTTGCGCACGGCGACCTTGACCATCCCGGGCGACAGGTCGGTGACCGAACCGCGGCGGGCCACCCCGGCCTGGATGAGGTTCAGCAGGAAGAAGCCGGTGCCACAACCCAG
>JAPOHV010000035.1 GCA_029979305.1 Mycobacteriaceae bacterium
ACGCCGAGCTTGTAGATCTCGTGCAGCTCGGCGGCCTCGGTCTCGGCGGTGCAGGTCATGCCGGCCAGCTTGTCGTAGAGCCGGAAGTAGTTCTGCAGGGTGATGGTGGCCAGCGTCTGGTTCTCGGCCTTGATCTCCACCTTCTCCTTGGCCTCGATGGCCTGGTGCATGCCCTCGTTGTAGCGGCGGCCCACCAGCACCCTGCAGAACTACTTCCGGCTCTACGACAAGCTGGCCGGCATGACCGGCACCGCCGAGACCGAGGCCGCCGAGCTGCACGAGATCTACAAGCTCGGCGTGGTGCAGATCCCCACCAACCGCGACATGGTCCGCAAGGACCAGTCCGACCTGATCTACAAGACCGAGGAGGCCAAGTTCATCGCGGTCGCCGACGACATCGCCGAGCGCTACGAGAAGGGCCAGCCGGTGCTGATCGGCACCACCAGCGTGGAGCGCTCGGAGTACCTGTCCCGGATGCTGACCAAACGGGACATCCCGCACAGCGTGCTCAACGCCAAGTACCACGAGCAGGAGGCCGCCATCATCGCCGAGGCGGGCCGGCGCGGCGCCATCACGGTGGCCACCAACATGGCCGGCCGCGGCACCGACATCGTGCTGGGCGGCAACGTCGACTTCATCCTCGACCAGCAGCTGCGCGATCGCGGCCTGGATCCGGTGGAGACCCCCGACGAGTACGAGGACGCCTGGCACGAGGAACTGCCGCTGGTCAAGGAGCAGGCCGCCGAGGAGGCCGAGGCCGTGCGCGACGTCGGCGGGCTCTACGTGCTGGGCACCGAGCGCCACGAGTCGCGCCGTATCGACAACCAGCTGCGCGGCCGCTCGGGCCGCCAGGGTGACCCCGGCGAGTCGCGGTTCTACCTGTCGCTGGGCGACGAGCTCATGCGGCGGTTCAACGGTGCCACCCTCGAGGCGCTGTTGACCCGGTTGAACCTGCCCGACGACGTGCCGATCGAGGCCAAGATGGTCACCCGGGCGATCAAGAGCGCGCAGACCCAGGTCGAGCAGCAGAACTTCGAGATCCGCAAGAACGTGCTCAAGTACGACGAGGTGATGAACCAGCAGCGCAAGGTCATCTACGCCGAGCGGCGGCGCATCCTCGACGGCGAGGACCTCGAAGGCCAGGCTCACGACATGCTGGTCGACGTCATCAACGCCTACGTCGACGGGGCCACCGCCGAGGGCTACGCCGAGGACTGGGATCTCGAGCAGCTGTGGGGTGCGCTGCGCACGCTGTACCCGGTCGGCATCGACTACCACGACCTGATCGACACCGACGCCGTCGGCGAGGCCGGCGACCTGACCCGCGAGGAACTACGCGACGCCCTGGTCGCCGATGCCGAAAAGGCTTACGCCAAGCGGGAATCCGACATCGACGCGATCGCCGGCCCGGGAGCCATGCGGCAGTTGGAGCGCAACGTTCTGCTCAACGTGCTCGACCGCAAGTGGCGCGAGCACCTCTACGAGATGGACTACCTCAAGGAGGGCATCGGTCTGCGGGCGATGGCGCAGCGCGACCCGCTGGTGGAATACCAGCGGGAGGGCTACGACATGTTCACCGGCATGCTCGACGCACTCAAGGAGGAGTCGGTCGGGTTCCTGTTCAACGTCCAGATCGAGGGTGCCCCGCAGACCCCGACGGTGGCCGCCCAGCCGATGCCGGAGGGGCTTCGGGCCCGGGGCATCGACCAGGACGACGATCGGCCGCTCACCTACGTCGGGCCCTCGGAGGACGGCGACGCCGAGATCCAGCGCCACGACGCGCCCGCGGCGGGCGGCAAGACCACCCGCAAGCAGCGCCGCGAGGCCGCGCGGCAGGAGAACAAGGAACGCAAGCTGCTGCGCCGCCGCTGAGGGCGGCGCCACGGCTCACCCCAGGTGCAGCGCGACCACCTGCCAGCGCGGGCCGGTCGGGGCCCGTTGCTGCTCGACGCGGCAGGCCAGCGCGTGGACCCGCTCACCGCGGGTGTAGTAGGCGGCCACCTCGGCCGCGGTGCCGTCCCTCCGGCACAGCTGGGCCCGCACCCGCCGCAGCCGCGCCGGGCCGCCGGCGGCGGTCGCGCCGCTCAAGAGCGAGTCGACCAGACCGGCGGCCAGCAGCGAGCGCAGCTGGGCCAGCGGCCTGCGCCGGTCGACGACTTCCAGCACCCGGCGCAGCGCGGCGTCGGCGAAGGTGGCGGCGGCGTGCAGCTGGTCGCGGTTCTCCTCGGGCGCGGCGGGCGCCGGGCCCACGGCGATCCGGCGCGGCCGCTGCGGCCTGGCCGAGACACGCGGTCCGTCGGACGCCGGTGGCTCGCAGTCGATGACGGGCGATACCAGCGGCGCGTTGCCCGGTATCACCGGAAACGGCTTGCGGGACAGCTGAACTGGGTATAGCGGAATTGCAGACATGCGCTCTCCATGGGTGAACCGACGGGGTGCCCCGCTGGAGAGTGGCGGCGCGACGCCATGATGGCATATTTCGCCGCGGCCGGTATTCGGCTACTGCGCCACCAGGATCGTCGCGGTCACGCCGAGGTGATCCGAACCCGGGATCCGCACCGTTCGCATCGTCTGCGTCCAGCTGTTGAGAGTCAGGACGTGGTCGATCCCGATCAGCGGAGGCGCAGACCGGTTCGACGGATAGGTGCGCAGCAGACCGGCCCCGGACTGTTCGGCGGCGTCCCGGAAGCCGCCCCCGAGCAGCTGCCGGAACGGTTTCATGTCGGCGGTGGCGTTGAGGTCGCCGGCCGCGACCACCGCGCCGTTCCCCGCGGTCCGGGCCGCGGCCGCGAGGGTTCGCGGTAGCGCGGCGATCTCGCGGCGCCAGCCGTCGATCGGCTGCGGCCATGGACCCACCAGGTGCACGGCCATGACCGTCCCCTCCGATGCGGCCCCGGGCACCCGCAGCGAGGCGGTGACCACGCCGAGTTGGTAGCCGGGGTCGCGGGCTGACTGCGTGATCGGATACCGGCTCCAGATGCCGACCCCGGACGCGGCGGGCCGAGCGTCGACCGCCCGGTAGGGGAAGTCCGCGTCGAGTTGCCTGAGTCGCCCGGCCAGTTCAGCGGTCAGTTCCTGGACCATCAGCACGTCGGCATCGGCACGGGCGATTCCGATCAGGGCGTCGGGGTCGGCGGCTCCCTCCATGAGGTTCGCCGTCACGACCCGGATCGGGACTGTCGGGCCGGGAGCGCGCTGCGGTCCGGTGAACTGCGGCAACCGGATGAGCACGGTGAGGGCGACCAGCAGGAACGCCACGCCCGCCGCCAGCCACGACCGGGTGCCGACCATGAGGGCCGTCGCCAGTCCGGCTCCCACCAGCATCAGATAGGGCGACAGCGCCGCGGTGATCAGCACCGCATGGTTGACCACCGGCAGATACCTGGCCGCCATCGCGACCACGGCGACCACGAAGGCCAACCAGGCGAGGAGGAAAGCGGCGGCGCGAAGCATGGCTGGGCGGAGTCTAAGCGACGGGCGGTTCACACGTGGTGCGGGCAGTCCCGTGCACCTAGTCTGAAAACGCGATCCCTAATTTCGACCATCGAGGAGGCCGGAGCCGGTGCCCGTCCATCGTTGCCCGGCCGGCGGCGGGGTCTGATGGTCAGCGAGGCCCGCGCCGCACAGTGGTATCGGCCACAGCACCTTCCCGTGCCCCGGGGGCGCATCGGCCGCCTGCTGGTCTGGCAGGTCATCGCGCTGGCCGGCCAGGTGGCAGCCGTCGCGCTGGCCCGGCAGGACCACCGCACCGTCGCCGAAGTCGTCTCCGACCTCAGCCTCGCCGTGGCCTACAGCAGCGCTTTATGGGTCCTGACCGCGGCTAACCTGGACCGCGCCGCCCGCAACGCCGCGGTGCTGTGTCTGGGACTCACCCCGACGCTGATGTGGCGGGCCACCAACCCGATGCTGTTCACCGGGTTCGACGAGCAACTGCACATGCGCACGCTGGGCGACATCATCTCCTCGCATGGCCTCTTCCAGGCCAACCCGCTGCTCGAGGTCAGCCCGCGCTATCCGGGCATCGAAGCCGTCGCCACCCTGGTCCACCAGTGCGGCATCCCCACCATGGCCGCCGCGTTCGCGGTAATCCTGGCCTGCCGGGTGGTGCTGGTGACCGTGCTCTGCGATGCCGTGGAGCATCTGACCGGAAGCGACCGGGCCGGTGGCCTGGCGGTGGCCGTCTACGCGTTGTCGTCGCAGTTCGTCTTCTTCAACTCCCAGTTCGCCTACCAGACCATGGCGCTGCCGTTGGCGCTGGCCGCGGTCAGCTTCATCGCCCGGGCCCGCGAGTTCGACGCGCCGCTGCCGTATCTCGGCGGCGCGACGCTGTGCCTGCTCGCCGTCGCGGTGACCCATCACGTCACCAGCTTCCTGGCCGCCGCGCTGATGCTGGCATGGTCGGTGGTCGAGAGGGGCCGGGCACGGTTGTGGATCGCCTACGGGGCGTGCACCGCGGTCGCGTCGACGCTGGCGTGGGCCATCCTTCAGCGCCGGCTGCTCAGCGACTACTTCGGGCCGATCATCGACGACGTGCGCGCGCAGTTCGTCGGCGGGGAACGCCGGCAGCTGTTCCAGGACTCCGCGGGCCTGGCCGCCCGTTCGCTGGATCAGTTCCTGCTGCTGTACTACGCCGGCGCACTGTGCCTGATCGTGCTGACGGTGGTGGTGCTCGCCCGTCGCGAACACCACCTGCGGGTGGGCCCGCTGCTGATGCTGACCGCCATGTCGGCCTCGATCCCGGTGCTGCTCGCCGCCCGGGTCGTGCCCTCGGGCGGCGAACTCTACGACCGATCCAACAGCTTCCTGTTCCTGCCGTTCAGTCTCTCGGTGGCGGGATTCGCCGCCTGGCACTGGTGGCGCGAGGAACACCACATCGGGTTTCGGGAGCACCGCCGGGTGATGACATACCGCATCGTCGGAATCGCTCTGGCTTCGGCGGCTTTCCTGGGGGGCTACGTGTTGGGCACCGGGCCGAACTGGGCGCGGCTGCCCGGCCCGTACATGGCTGCCGCCGACACCCGGTCGATGGATGCCGAGACGCTGGCGGCGGCCAAGTGGGCGCGGGACGCGCTACCGGCCGGCAGCCGCATCGCCGCTGACCGGGTGAGCTCGGATCTGCTGTCCGCCCAGGCCGGATTGTGGCCGGTGATGAAGGGCCCCAACGGTCTTCATGTACCCAGCCTCTACGTGGCCAGGTCATGGGAGCCGGCCGAGACCGACATCGCCGGAGCCATGCGGCTGCGCTACCTCTACGTCGACCGTCGGCTCGCCAAAGAGCTTCCGCACTTCGGCTCGTACTTCTTCAGCGGCGAGGTCGGGGAGGGGCAGCAGCTCACCGACCGCCAGCTCACCAAGTTCGACCGGGTGCCGGGCATCACGGTGGCCTACCGTCACGGCCCGGTGACCATCTACGACATCAGCGGGCTGGGTATCGCCGAACTGCGGAGCGGATGGTTCAAGCCCACCCCCGAGGTCCGCATCACCACCCAGCTGGCCGTGGGGCTTGTCTGCGGGCTGTTCACCGCCCTGGTGCTGCGCAGCCGGCTCGGACCCCGGATTCGGGACACCGCCACCCGACTGCACAGCGCCTGGGGTGCGTCGCTCACCGGTGCTGCCCTGCTGGCGGCGGCCTGCCTGGTGTCGATCACCCTGCTGCTGGCCGGCGTCTGGTTGACGCCGCTGACGATCCTGTCCGGTGCCGGCGTTGTGCTGATCACCAACCTTGCCGCGGTGCGGGCCGGGATGCGCCGGACCGCCGCCCGGATTCCGCGGTCTGCGGTGCGCACCGCGGTCCTGATCGCGATTCCCTTCGCGATCGTGGTGGCCGCGGCCTTCCGGGTCGCCGCGACCGAGGATCTGGTCAAAGTGCGCGAGATCCTCGAGGACCCTGCTGCTGTTCAGGTTGCGCCCCAGGCCCACCCAGGTGAGAACCACCGGTGATGGCCGATCATGGTGAACATGGCTGAGCCCGCGGTGACCGGTCCCACGACGCCGTCGTGCGCCGTCGTGATCTGCGCCTACACCGAGCGGCGGTGGGAGGAGACGCTGCAGGCGGTGGCCTCGGTGCAGGCCCAGGATCCGCCGCCGGCGGAACTGGTGGTGGTGGTCGACCACAACCCCGAACTGCAGCGCCGGCTGGCCGAGCGGCTGCCGGCGGTGCGGGTGGTGCCCAACCGCCACGAGCAGGGCCTGTCGGGGGCGCGCAACACCGGTGTCGAGGTGACCGGATCACAGGTCGTGGCATTCCTCGACGACGACGCCGCGGCCCGGCCCGGCTGGCTGGCCGCGCTGCGGCACAACTACGCCGATCCCGACGTACTCGGGGTGGGCGGCCGCATCGAACCGCAATGGGCCACTGGGCGCCCCCGCTGGTGGCCGCCGGAGTTCGACTGGGTGGTGGGCTGCAGCTACACCGGGCAGGGCACCGGAGTGGTGCGCAACCTCATCGGCGCCAACGCGTCGTTCCGGCGAGAGTTGTTCTCCGACGGCGGATTCGTGACGGGCATCGGGCGCTCGTCGAGCGTGGCGCGGCCGGTCGGCGGCGAGGAGACCGAGTTCTGCATCCGAGCCGCCGCCAAGCGGCCCGGCGGTGTGTTCGTCCTCGACGACGACGCGGCCGTCTCGCACCATGTCCCCCCCGAGCGGGAGAGCTTTTCCTACTTCCGTTCGCGGTGCTACTCCGAGGGTCTGTCCAAGGCTCTGGTGACCGACAGCGTCGGTGCCGATGCCGGGCTGTCCTCGGAATGGAGCTACTCCGTGGTGACGCTGCCGCGAGGGGTGCTGCGCGGACTCGGGCGGGCGGCGCGCGGCGACGTCGCCGGGTTGCTCACCGCGGGCGTCATCGTCATCGGGCTGGCCTACACCACGGCGGGGTATCTCAGCGGGTTGGTGGCCCGGCGCCGGCACCCACTCCCCGGCGGTGCGCGGTGACCCTGCGGGTGGGCATGGTCGCGGCCCGGGCACTGCCGCTGATGGGCGGCATCGAAACCCACGTCCACGAGGTGTCCGAGCGGCTGGCCGCCTCGGGGGTCGCCGTCACTGTGCTGACCACCGACACGACCGGCGAACTGCCGGCCTCGGAGACCGTCGACGGCTACCGGGTGCGACGGTGGCCGGCCTACCCGCGATCGCGTGACTACTACCTGTCCCCGGGACTGATCCGGCACCTGCGCCGGTCACGCTCGGACTACGACGTCATCCACATCCAGGGCGTCCACACCCTGGTGGCGCCCGCCGCGCTGGCCGCCGCCCGCCACGCCGCCGTTCCTTCGGTGCTGACCTTCCACACCGGCGGCAACTCGTCGGGTCTTCGGGAGTTCATCCGGCCGCTGCAATGGAAGCTGCTGAGCCCGCTGCTGCGTTCGGCGGCCGCTCTGGTGGCTGTCTGCGAATTCGAACGCGCGATGTTCGCCGGGCTGCTGGGCATCGACGAGTCGGCAATCCGGTTGATCCGCAACGGATGTCAGCCGCTGCCCGTGGACCCCGCCGCCCCGGTGCCCGACGGCGACCCGCTGGTGGTGTCGATCGGGCGGCTGGAGAAGTACAAGGGCCACCACCGCATCCTGGCGGCCATGCCGGAGATCCTGCGCCGCGCGCCCGGCGCCCGGCTGGCGCTGATCGGCAGCGGTCCGTTCGAACCGAACCTGCGGCAGCAGGCCCGCGAACTCGGTGTCGCAGCACAGCTGTCGATCCTGCACTTCGGACCGGGCGAACGCGGCGCGCTGGGAAAGCTGGTCTCCACCGCCGATGTGGTGTGCCTGCTCAGCGAGTACGAGGCCCACCCGGTGGCGGTGATGGAGGCGCTGGGCAGCGGAACGCCGGCGCTGGTCGCCGACACCTCCGGGCTGACCGAACTGGGACAGCAGGGCCTGGCGACGGCCATCGCCCTGGACGCCCCGCCGTCGCGGATCGCCGCAGCGGTTCTCGACCTCGCCGCCGCTGCACCGATCACACCGCCCCCGCTGCCCACCTGGGATGACTGCGCCGCGGCGCTGCACAGCCTCTACCTGGAGGTGGCGCGGTGAGATGACCGAACAGCATCACGCCGAGCATCACAGCAAGCTGCGATTCCTGCTGCGCAGCGCGGCCGCCCTGGCCTCGACGACAGTCGTCACCGCCGGACTCGGCTTCGTCTACTGGGCTGTGGCGGCCCGTTTCTTCACGGCCGCCGCCGTCGGTGAGTCCTCGACCGCCATCGCGGCGATGAACCTGATCGCTCCGCTGACCCTGCTGGGCCTGGGAACGCTGCTGATCGCGGAATTGCCGACCATGAGCACGGGCCGCGGCGCCATGGTGTCGACCGCCGCGGTCCTCACCGGCCTGGTTGCCAGCGTGGTGGCCTTCGGCTGCGCCTTCGCGCTGCCGGGCGACTTCCTCGGCCTGCCCGGAATCGGCACCCCCGTGGTGGCGACGGTCTTCGCCGCGGCCGTGGCGACCCAGAGCATCGGGTTGCTGCTCGACCAGGCACTGCTGTCGTTGTTCGGTGGTGGAATCCAGTTGCGCCGCAACGCCGTTCAGGCTGTTGTCAAGCTGGTGCTGCTGATCGTGTTCGCGCTGACGATCCCCAGGTTCGGCGCGCTGGCCATCTTCGGCAGTTGGCTGGCCGCCAACGTCGTATCGTTGGCCTTCGCGGCGCTGCTGCTGGTACGCCGCCACGGGGTTGCGGTCCGCCGGCTGATTCCGGATCTCCGGTCGTTGCATGGGTTGCACTTCGACGCCGCCCGCCACCACGTCCTCAACACCGCGCTGCTGGTGCCGTACTTCGCCATGCCGATCGTCGCCAACGTCGTGCTGGGCTCCGAGCGGGCCGCCTACCTCTACGCGGCCTGGTCGGTGGCCGGGGCGGTGTTCTTCGTCCCGCTGTCGCTGTCCACGGCCCTGTTCGCCTCCGGCGCCCGCGATTCGGGCACCTTCCTGCTGGAGTTCCGCAAGACGCTGCGCTATTCGCTGCTCGCCAGCGCCGCCGCGACGGTGCTGATCGTGCTGTTCGGCCGGTGGGTGCTGGCAATCTTCGGCCCGGCGTACGCCGACGCGGGCTATGCGCCGCTGGTCGTGATGTGTCTGGGCGGGCTGGGCCTGATCATCAAGGACCACCACGTCGCGCTGGCCCGGGTCACCGACGACGTCGGGCGCGAGGCACTGCTGGTCGGGGTCCTCAGCGTCGCCGAGGTGGCCGGCGCCGTCGTCGGCGCGGTCCGCGGCGGGCTGACCGGGCTGACAGCCGGTTGGCTGGCCGCGATCGCGCTCGGCGCGGTGGTCTACGGGCCGCGCGTCTGGCGGGCCTACCGTGGGCGCATGGACGTCTCGGCCGACCCGCTGTCCGGCCGCGAGGCGGCGGCACCGTGAGACGTGCCGTCCGCGTGGCGGTGGCGGTGGCGGTTCTGACCGTCGCCGGGTGCGCGCCGGTGGTGCACACAGCGGCGGCAAAGGTGGTCTCCGGCCCTGTCTTCGAGGACTTCCTCGGACCGGCCGGCACGCCGCCGAACCCGGCCTACTGGTCGGCCGACATCGGGTCGTCGGCCGAACACGGCTGGGAGCGCGGCAGTCTGCAGACCTACACCGGCGCCCCGGACAATCTGGCCCTCGACGGCTACGGGAACCTGGTCATCACCGCCCGCCGGTCCGGCGGCGACTACACCTCGGCCCGGATCACCAGCCGATCAAAGCTGTCCTTCCCGTACGGAACGGTCGCCGCGCGCATCAAATTCCCGTCCGGGCAGGGGCTGTGGCCGGCGTTCTGGATGGTGGGCGCCGACATCGACACCGTCGGGTGG
Source organism: Mycobacteriaceae bacterium (assembly GCA_029979305.1). Taxonomy (GTDB): domain Bacteria; phylum Actinomycetota; class Actinomycetes; order Mycobacteriales; family Mycobacteriaceae; genus Mycobacterium. The sequence goes on from JAPOHV010000035.1 coordinate 9,774, forward strand.
CCGGCGTGCGGCGAGATCGACATCATGGAGATCATCAACACCGGCACCCGCTTCAACATCGCCCTGCACGGGCCCGGCGCGGACGTGGAGCAGAAGGGGTCGATCGACGACCTCACCGGTGACTTCCACACCTACTGGATGAACCGGCGTGAGGGCGCGGTCACCGTCGGCGTCGACGACGCCACGCTGGCGACCTTCACCGCGGAGTCGCTGCCCGACGGGGCGCCGTGGGTGTTCGACGGCCCGATGTTCGTACTGCTCAATCTCGCGGTCGGTGGCGACTGGCCGGGACCCCCCGACTCGTCCACCCCGTTCCCGTCTGCGATGGTCGTCGACTGGTTCTCCTTCCAGCCACCGGACTCTGCCGACAGTCAGGAGTAGGAATGCGTCGTATCGCAGCGCTTGGCGCGGTCGCGACCCTGTTGATGGGAACCGCGACCTGGACCGCGCCGGGGGTGACGGCCGACCCCGTCGCCCCAGATCCGGGGGTACCGGGTCCGGCTCCCGCCGACGTCCCCGCCGCTCCGCCTGCTGACGGCCCGACGATCTCGCTCACCGATCTCGGTTCGAGCAGCTATATCCCGTTCTACATCAACCGGAACAACGCCGGTGCATCGGTGACGTTCGCGGTGCCGCCCGGTCTGACGCCGGTGGCGCTGAAGGCCCGCATCGAACTCCCGGTCAGCCTGCGCTTCGGCAATCTGGCGGTCCGCCAGGGCGATCGCACCATCAATCGCCAACTGCTGCCGGCCCAGGACCAGGCGGAAATGGTCATTCCGCTCGACGGCGTCCAGTCTTTCGGAGGCTGGGTGAACCTCACCCTGGCGATGACCGCTCTGCCGCTGGACGGTTACTGCTGGGATCAGCGAGCGCCCGTCCGGCTGGCCGGGGCAGCGGTGAGTTTCTCCGGCGCGATGCGGCCGCCCACGAGCGTTGCCGACTTCCTGCCATCGGTGTTGCGAAAGATCACCATCGCGCTGCCGGGCAAGCCGACCCAGGCCGAGTCGGCGGCCGCCGTCCAGGCGGCGGCGTCGGTGGCCAAGCGCAACGGACAGCAGCCCGAGGTCGTGCTCACGCCGCTGCCCGAGGGAGCGGCGGCCCTGCCGGCTTCGGCCGATCCGTTCGAGCGGCAGATCGTGGTGAGGGAAGGCCCCGAGAAGGGGCTGACGCTGCAGGGGCCCGCGCTGCTGATCTCCGGTCCCGCGGCCGAACTCGCCGACCAGGCCCGGCTGCTCGGCGACGATGCGCTGCAGTACGCGGTCAGCAACGCCGCCGCGCCGCAGACGCTGCCCGAGCCGCAGCTTGAGGGCACCAGCACCACGGTCGAGCAGATCGTCGGCCGGGGCCTCAGCGCGGAAGGCTCCTGGCCGCGTGTCGCGGTGCCCGTCGACCAGACCCGGTGGGGGCGCCCGCTGGGCGGGGTCACTGTTCGCCTCATCGGTTCCTACACGCCGGTGCCGGCCGAGTTCGGCGGTGAGGTGATCGTCTCGGTCGGCGGCGGATCGCTGGAGAATGCGCCGACCGAGTACGTCGGAGGCGGCCCGACGGTCGCGCGGTGGCCGGCCGAGCCGGACGGCACGATCGATCGGACGGTGACGATTCCGGATCGTCTGCTCAAGCGGACCACCCAATTGGAGGTGCTGCTGCGCATCGCCGGCAACCCCGGGAACTGCGGCGATTACATTCCGGCCCTGATCAAGATCGACGGCAACTCGTCGATCACCGTCGGTGACTCCAATCCGCCTGCGCCGCAGGGCTTTCAGTCCCTTCCGCAGGCGCTGATGACCCCGCGCATCCGGATCGGGATCGGGGCCGACGCGTTCGGCGACACGGCCCGTGCCGCACAGATAGTCGTGGGTCTGCAGCGGGCCAGCGCGGTGCCGCTGCTCGTCGATGTGACCAGCCTGGACCAGGCCCTCGACTCCGCCGACCCCGCCATCCTGATCGCCTCGAACGGCTGGAAGGACAAACCGATCGCACTGCCGTTCAGCGTCGACCAGGGCCAGGTCGATGTCGCCGGCCTCGACGACAAGGGGGAGTCGGTGCGAATGACGCTGGATCCGGCCAAGGGGTTCGGGTCGCTTCAGACGGTGTTTGACGGGCAGCGCAGCGTGCTGATCGCCACCTCGACCGGTGACCCCGCCCAGTTGGACAGCCTGCTGCGCTACCTGGGCGGCCAGCCGGGCCGGTGGCAGGGCCTCGACGGCCGGGCCATCCTGTCGGCGCCCGGCGCCGAGCCCATCACGGTGCCCAACCTGCCGATCGACTACTCCGAGCAGTCGGCGTCCGGCGAGGGTTCGAAGGCGGACACCTGGTTCTGGTGGGCCGTCGGCGGAGTCGCCGCGGTGGCCGCCCTCGGCGCGCTGGTGATCCTGCGCCGGGCCGGCCGGGGCTAGCGTCGGCGCTACCGTGAGAGTGTGACCCAGGAGAGCCCGCGACGATGGTGACCCGGCTGTCGACCGCCGACGCGGCGTTCTACCACCGCGAGGACACCGCGACCCCGATGTACGTCGGATCGCTGTCGATCCTGCGCAAGCCCCGCGGCGGCCTGAGCTACGACGCCCTGCTGGAGACCGTCGAGCGCCGGCTGCCGCAGACCCCGCGCTACCGGCAGAAAGTCCGGGAGGTGACGCTCGGGATCGCCCGTCCGGTGTGGATCGACGACCCGGACTTCGACATCACCTACCACGTTCGGCGCTCGGCACTGCCGTCGCCGGGCAGCGACAGCCAGTTGCACGAGCTGGTGTCGCGGCTGGCCGGCCGTCCACTGGACCGCACCCGCCCGCTGTGGGAGATGTACCTCATCGAGGGCCTGGACCGAAATCGCCTGGCAATCTTCATCAAGTCCCACCAGGCGCTGATCAACGGCGTGACGGCGTGCGAGATCGGGCACGTGATCGCCGACCGCACCCGCCGGCCGGCGGACCTCGGCGAGGACATCTGGCTTCCGGCCCGCGAGCCCTCCACCGGCCGGCTGCTCGTCGACGCCGTCGGCGACTGGCTGGCCCGGCCCGGCCAGGAACTCAAGGCGCTGCGCGAAACGGCGATCGACGTCGTCACCAACACCGGGGAACTGGCGCAGTTGCGGCGCCGGGCGACCGGCATGGCGCAGCGGGTGATCCGGCGCAGCGCGCCGAGCACACCGTTGAACACCACGGTCTCCCGGCATCGCCGCTTCACGGTGGCCGCCGCGCCGCTCGCCGAATTCCGCCGGTTGCGGGCACGCTACGACTGCGACGTCAACGACGTCGTGCTGGCGGTGATCGCCGGTGCGCTGCGCAACTGGCTGCTGTCGCGGGGCGAGCCGGTCGACTCGCGCATGACCGTGCGGGCGATGTCCCCGACATCGGTCTACCCCGATGCGGATATGGCGTCCTCGGGGCCCGGTCAGGCGATCAGCGAGGTGGACCCGTTCCTGATCGATCTGCCGGTCGGCGAGGGCAACCCGGTGGTGCGGCTGTCCCAGATCGCTCACGCCACCGAGTCGCATTCCGCGGTGGCCAGCCTGGTGGACGCCCGGACCATCGTCACGCTGTCCGGTTTCCCGCCACCGACGTTGCACGCCATGGGAACTCGAGTGGCGACGCAGTATCCGCCGCGCCAGTTCAACCTGCTGATCACCAACGTGCCCGGCCCGCAGTCGCAGATGTACATCGCCGGGGCGAAACTGCTCGAGACCTACGCCGTGCCGCCGTTGCTGCACGACCAGGTGCTCGCCATCGGGGTGACGTCCTACTGCGGCATGGTCTACTACGGCATCAACGCCGACCGTGACGCGATGAGCGATGTCGACGTTTTCCCCGAATTGCTCGCCGAATCATTGGATGAATTAATCGACTCCGCGCAGTAGGTCGCCCGTCGTACGATGCGGCCATGGCCAAGGAAAACTCCAAGAAAAAGCCGAAAAAGGACGACAAGGGCAAAGCCGCCAAAGTTTCGAACAGCGTGTACGAGGCAGAACTTCTCCGTCTGCAAGCCGAACTGGTGAAGGTTCAGGAGTGGGTCCGCGCGACCGGCGCCCGGCTCGTCATCATCTTCGAGGGCCGCGACGCCGCCGGTAAGGGCGGCACCATCAAACGGATCACCGAATACCTCAGCCCCCGCACCGCGCGGATCGCGGCGCTGCCGGCCCCGAGCGATCGCGAGAGGGGGCAGTGGTACTTCCAGCGCTACATCGAGCACCTCCCCACCAGGGGTGAGATCGTGCTGTTCGACCGGTCCTGGTACAACCGCGCCGGCGTCGAACGGGTGATGGGCTTTGCGACGCCGGAGCAGGAGAAGCTGTTCCTGCGCCAGACCCCGCTGTTCGAGCAGATGCTCATCGACGACGGAATCATGTTGCGCAAGTACTGGTTCTCGGTGTCCGAGGACGAGCAGCTGCGGCGGTTCAAGTCCCGCCTCAACGACCCGTTGCGACGCTGGAAGCTCAGTCCGATGGACATGGAGTCCGTCTACCGGTGGGAGGACTACTCGCGGGCCAAGGACGACATGATGATCCACTGCGACACCCCGATCAGCCCCTGGTACGAGGTGGAGTCCCAGATCAAGAAACACGCCCGGCTCAACATGATCAGTCACCTGCTGTCCACCATCCCCTACACCGAGGTGGAGTTCGAGAAGGTCGTCATTCCGGAGCGGCCGCAGATCGGCAACTACCGGCGTCCGCCGCGCGACGTGAGCAACTTCGTCCCTGACTTCGCCGCCACCCTGCTGGGCGACAAAGAGGGCGCGATGTGAGTCGGCCGCGGCGTCGCTAGTCTCTCGGACATGCGGGTGTACATCCCGGCGACGCTGCCGATGCTGACCGAACTTGTCGCCGACGGCTATCTGCAGCCACGGGGCGGCACCGCGTTCGCGGTCACCCCGGCGCTGCGGGAGGCCTATGCCGAGGGCGATGACGAGGAACTGGCCGAGGTCGCCATCGCCGAGGCGGCGATGGCGTCGCTGCGGTTGTTGTCCGCTGACCCCGACGGCGGCCTGCCGCTGCGCCGGGCTGTGGTGGTCGCCGACGCCGAATCCGTCACCCCGCGGCCCGACCTCGACGACGCGGTGGTGCGGGTGAGCGGGCGGGTGAGCATGGACCAGGTGGCGGCGGTCTACGTCGACAATGCCGACGCCGAGCCGGCGGTGCTGGCCGCGATCGCGGTGATCGACGCCGCGGATCTGGGCGATGAGGACGCCGAACTGACCGTCGGGGACGCTCAGGATCATGACCTGGCCTGGTATGCCACCCAGGAGGTCCCCTTCCTGCTGGACTTGCTCTGACTGGGCCGGCTCCGGTGGGTACGGTAGGAGGGGTGAGGACCCGGGTCGGGCTGACGGGGGCATTGCGGGCTGTGGTCGGTCCGGTGACGACGCCGCTGCTGGCAGACGACTACCTCAAGATGGTCAACCCGCTGTGGTCGTCGCGCGAACTGCGCGGGCGGATCATCGACGTACGGCCGGAGACACGGGACTCGGCCACCCTGGTCATCCGGCCGGGCTGGGGCTTCCGGTTCGACCACCGGCCCGGCCAGTACATCGGCATCGGCGTGCCGGTCGGCGGCCGCTGGCGGTGGCGCTCCTACTCGCTGACCTCGCCGCCCGCATCCGGTGCGGCCCGCACCCTGAGCATCACCGTCAAGGCGATGCCCGAGGGCTTCCTGTCGAGCCATCTGGTCAACGGCGTCCGCCCGGGCACCGTCGTGCGACTGGCCGCCCCGCGCGGTGACTTCGTGCTGCCCGATCCGCCGCCGCCGGCGGTGCTGTTCCTCACCGCCGGCTCCGGGATAACCCCGGTGATGGCCATGCTGCGGACCATGGTGCGGCGCAACACCCTCACCGACATCGTGCACCTGCACAGCGCACCCACCGCGGATGACGCGATGTTCGCCGGTGAACTCGCCGGCATCGGGCGCGACCATCCCGGCTACCGGCTGACCGTGCGGGCCACCCGCGCCGAGGGCCGGCTGCAACTGTCCCGGCTGGCTGAACAGGTGCCGGACTGGCGGGACCGGGAAACCTGGGCCTGCGGGCCGGACGGGTTGCTCGTCGACGCCGAGAAGCACTGGGGCGCAAACGGTGTCGGCGATCGGCTGCACCTGGAGCGCTTCGCCGCCAGCCGCCGGCCGGCGGCCGCCGGCGGCACCGTCACGTTCGCCCGTACCGGAACCACCGCGACGGCCGACGCGGCGACCTCGCTGCTCGAGGCCGGCGAGCGGGCCGGTGCCCTGTTGCCCTTCGGCTGCCGGATGGGAATCTGCCACACCTGCGTGGCGAGCCTGCTGGACGGCCGGGTCCGCGATCTGCGCACCGGCGTCGAGCACGAACCGGGCACCCGGGTGCAGACCTGCGTGTCCGCCGCCAGCGGCGACTGCGTGGTGGACATCTGATGGCCATCAACGACATCGAGGAGTTCGCCCACCTCACCGACGCCGACATCGATTCTCTGGCAACCGAACTCGACGCCATCCGCGCCGATATCGAGGAGTCGCTGGGGGAGCGCGACGCCCGCTACATCCACCGGACCATCGCCGCCCAGCGCGGCCTGGAGGTGGCCGGCCGGCTGCTGCTGGCGTTCGGCTCCCGGCGGGCGGCCTGGTGGGCGGGAACCGCGACGCTGGCCCTGGCCAAGATCATCGAGAACATGGAGATCGCCCACAACGTGCTGCACGGCCAGTGGGACTGGATGAACGACCCGGAGATCCACTCGTCGACCTGGGAGTGGGACATGGTCGGCGCGTCCAAACACTGGCGCATCACCCACAACGTGTCCCACCACAAGTACACGAACATCCTCGGCATGGACGACGATGTCGGCTACGGCGTGCTGCGGGTCACCCGCGACGAACCCTGGAAACCCCGCAACTCCCTCAACGTGGCCATCAACACCATGCTGGCGGTGGGCTTCGAGTGGGGAATCGCCCTGCAGCACTTGGAACTCCGCAAGATCTACCGGCCCGAGACCCGGGCCGCCACGGTCGTACGGCTGACCGAACTGTCCACCAAGGCCGCGCGGCAGCTGGCCAAGGACTATCTGGTGTTGCCGGCCCTCACGGCGCTTTCGCCGCGGGCGGGGTTCGGCTCCACGGTCAGGGCCAACCTCGTCGCCAACGTGATCCGAAACCTGTGGGCCAACGCGGTGATCTTCTGCGGCCATTTCCCCGACGGTGCGGAGAAGTTCACCACCACCGACATGGCCGATGAGAGCGCCGGCCAGTGGTACCTGCGCCAGATGCTCGGCAGCGCCAACATCGACGCCGGGCCGGTGCTGGCCTTCATGACCGGCAACCTGGCCTATCAGATCGAACACCACCTCTACCCGGACCTGCCCAGCCGCAGGCTGGCCGAGATCTCGGTGCGGGTGCGGCAGATCTGCGAGAAGTACGACCTGCCCTACACCAGCGGCCCGATGCCCGTGCAGTACGCCAAGACATGGCGCACCATCGCCAAGCTCTCACTGCCCGACCGCTTCCTGCGTGACAGCGCGCACGACGCCCCCGAGACCCGCAGCTAGAAGATGTTCGACGTTCTGGAGAGCCGCCCGCGCGGCCTCAAGACCGCGATCGCCGCGGTGCGGGCGCGCCGGCGATC
>JAPOHV010000052.1 GCA_029979305.1 Mycobacteriaceae bacterium
ACCGGTCGTCCTCAAGGGTCTCGTCCATGCCGGGGATGCCGAGGCGCAGGCCATCGCCATGGCCGAACGACAATTCCTCGCCGAGGTCGCCCACCCGTCGATCGTCAAGATCTTCAACTTCGTCGAACACGACGACATCCACGGTGAACCGGTGGGCTACATCGTCATGGAGTACGTCGGCGGCAAGTCGCTCAAGCCCGCCCGGGGCGAGCGACTGCCGGTCGACGAGGCTATCGCCTACATGCTCGAGATTCTTCCGGCGCTGGGTTATCTGCATTCAATCGGGTTGTGCTACAACGACCTCAAGCCGGAGAACATCATGGTGACCGAGGAGCAGCTCAAGCTTATCGACCTCGGTGCGGTGTCCCCGATCAATTCCTTCGGATACCTCTACGGCACACCGGGTTACCAGGCTCCGGAAATCGTCCGGACCGGCCCGACCGTCGCAACCGACATCTACACCGTCGGACGCACGCTGGCAGCCCTCACGCTGAAACTGCGAACCCGCGACGGTCGCTACGTCGACGGGCTGCCCGCCGGCGACCCGGTTTTGACCAGGTACGACTCGTTCGCCAGGCTGCTGCGCCGAGCCATCGACCCCGACCCTCGGCGGCGGTTCGCCAGCGCCGAGGAGATGAGCTCCCAGTTGCTCGGGGTGCTGCGCGAAGTGGTCGCGGCCGATACCGGCATTCCCCGGCCGGGCCTGTCGACCGTGTTCACCCGCACCCGATCGACCTTCGGGGTGGAGCTCCTGGTCGCCCACACCGATGTCTATCTCGACGGTCTGGTTCACGCCGAGAAGCTCACCGCGCCGGAGATCGTCACCGCACTGCCGGTTCCGCTCGTCGACCCCACCGACGCCGCGGCCACGCTGCTGTCGGCGACGGTGCTGTCACAACCGGTGCAGACTCTGGACTCGTTGCGCGCCGCCCGTCATGACAGCCTGGAGTCCGACGGGGTCGACCTCTCCGATTCGGTGGAACTGCCGCTGATGGAGGTGCGCGCCCTGCTGGATCTCGGCGACGTCGCCAGGGCCGACCGAAAACTCGAGGCGCTGGCCGACCGGGTGGGATGGCGCTGGCGGCTGGTGTGGTTCAAAGCGGTTTCGGAATTGCTCACTGCCGACTATGACTCGGCGACCAAGCACTTCACCGAGGTTCTGGACACCTTCCCCGGCGAGCTCGCGCCCAAGCTGGCCCTGGCCGCGACCGCCGAACTTGCCGGAACGTCCGATGAGCGGCCGTTCTACGAGACGGTCTGGCACACCGACAACAACATCATCTCGGCGAGCTTCGGGCTGGCGCGCGCTCAATCCGTGGAGGGTCACCGGCAGGACGCCGTCACCACGCTCGACGAAGTCCCGGTCGGATCAAGACATTTCACCACCGCACGACTGACCAGTGCGGTGACGCTGCTGTCCGGCCGCTCCGCCCACGAATTGTCAGAGCAGCAGATCCGGGACGCGGCCCGGCGGGTCGAGGCACTGCCCGACACCGAACCGCGGGTGCTGCAGATCCGCGCGCTGGTGCTCGGCACCGCGATGGACTGGATCGCCGACCACAAAGCCAGTCCCGCCCCGATCCTCGGATTCCCTTTCACCGACCACGGCCTGCGGCTCGGTGTGGAGGCGTCGCTGCGCAGCCTGGCGAGAGTGGCCACCAGCCAGGCGCACCGTTACGCACTGGTGGACCTCGCCAACGAGGTTCGGCCCATCACAACGTTCTAGTGGTACCCGCCGTTAAGTGTCAGCGTCGGGCTACACCACCGTCAGGCTGGCCCGGGCGATCGCCAGTTCCTCGTCGGTGGGGATCACCAGCACGGCGGTCGGCGAGGTCGCCGTCGAGATCCGTCGCGCACCGCGTTCGGGGCTGTCGTTGCGCTCCTCGTCGAGGTCGATGCCCAGGCCGCCCAGCCCGCGCAACGTGTCACGCCGGACAATCGCCTGGTTCTCCCCCACCCCGGCGGTGAAGCTGATGGCGTCGACATGGCCGAGCAGCGCAAGATAGGCCCCGACGTACTTGCGCAACCGGTGGATGTACACCTCGTAGGCGGTCCGCGCGACTGCGTCGCCGGACTCCATCCGCTTCTGGATCACTCTCATGTCGACATCGCCGCACAGCCCCAGCATCCCGGAGCGGCGGTTGAGCATCGCCTCGATTTCCTCAAGCCCCATATCGGCGGTGCGCCACAGGTAGCTGATCACCCCGGGGTCGATGTCCCCGGAACGGGTGCCCATCACCAGCCCCTCCATCGGTGTGAGCCCCATCGAGGTGTCGACGGGCCGGCCGCCGGCGATCGCCGAGGCCGATGCCCCATTGCCCAGGTGCAGCACGATCTGGTTGATCGAGTCCACCGGCTTGCCGAGGAACTCCGCGGCCGCCCGGCTGACGAATTGGTGGGACGTTCCGTGGAAGCCGTAGCGGCGAATGCGCCACTTCTCGGCCACCTCGCGGTCGATCGCGTAGTGGGCCGCCGCGGCGGGCAGGTCGTGGAAGAACGCGGTGTCGAACACCGCGACGTGCGGCAGATCGGGCAGAACCTTGCGAGCCACCTCGATGCCCAGCACCGCCGGCGGGTTGTGCAGTGGCGCCAGTGGGGCCAGCTCGCACAGTTCGGCGACGAGCGCGTCGTCGACGATCGTCGGCCGGTAGAGGTTCGGCCCGCCGTGCACGACGCGGTGTCCGACGGCAACGAGCCCGAGATCGTCGAGGTTCTTGCCCGCCTCCGCGACGAGATCGAACGCCAGCCGCAGCGCCGCCTCGTGGTCGGGGACGCGTCCCTCGCGTTCGATCTTGGCATCCCCCAGTCGCAGCTTGGCCTTGGAAGCGTCCTCCCCGATCCGTTCGACGATCCCGTCGAAGACTGATTCCCCCGAATCCGGTTCGACTAGTGAGTATTTCAGCGATGACGATCCCGAGTTCAGGACCAGGACGGTGCCGGCCATCAGCCCTGGGCCTGGATCGCGGTGATAGCAACGGTGTACACGATGTCCTCCACGAGCGCTCCTCTGGACAGGTCGTTGACCGGTTTGTTCAGCCCTTGCAACACCGGTCCGATCGCGACGGCACCGGCACTGCGCTGAACGGCCTTGTAGGTGTTGTTGCCGGTATTGAGATCCGGGAAGATCAGCACGGTGGCGCGGCCCGCGACCGGCGAGTCGGGCATCTTGGAAGCCGCGACACTCGGTTCCACCGCCGCGTCGTACTGGATCGGTCCCTCCACCAGCAGGCTGGGGTCGCGCTGGCGAACGAGTTCGGTTGCAGCCCTGACTTTGTCGACCCCGGCGCCACTGCCGGACTCGCCGGTGGAATAGGACAACATCGCCACCCTGGGCTCGATGCCGAACTGCGCCGCAGTCCGGGCCGAACTGATGGCGATGTCGGCGAGCTCCTCGGCGGTGGGATCCGGCACGATCGCGCAGTCGCCGTAGGCAAGCACCCGGTCGGACAGACACATCAGGAAGATGCTGGACACCGTCGAGCATCCGGGCTGGGTCTTGATGATCTCGAAAGCCGGCCGCACGGTGTGGGCGGTGGTGTGCGCCGCGCCGGACACCATTCCGTCGACGATATCGTTGTGCACCAGCATCGTTCCGAAGTAGGAGACGTCGTGGATGATCTCCCTCGCCTGCTCGAGCGTCACCCCCTTCTTCTTCCGGAGCTCGGCGTACTGCTCGGCGAACTTCTCGCACAGTTCGCTGGTGCGGGGGTTGATCACCGTCGCCGCGGACAGGTCCACGCCCAGTTCGGCCGCACGGGTGCGGACCTGGGTCTCGTCACCGAGGATGGTCAGCTCGGCGATGCTGCGCCGCAGCAACCGCCCGGCGGCCTGCAGGATCCGATCGTCGTCGCCCTCGGGCAGCACGATGCGCTTGCGGTCGCCGCGGGCCCGTTCCATCAACTGGTAGGCGAACATCTGCGGCGTGGTCACCGTCGGGATTGGGATCGCCAGCCGCTCCAGCATGTCACCGATGTCGACGTGGCGGTCCATCAACTGCAGCGCGGTGTCGATCTTGCTCTCCGAGTTGGCCGTCACCCGGCCCCGGGCGTTGGCGACCGCGCTGGCGGTGGGGTAGGTGCTCAGCTCGGTGGCGATGATCGGCAGCCGCAGACCCAAGCCGGTGACCAGCCGGGCGACTTCGCGGTGCAACGGCAGTCCTCCATTGAGGATCAGCGTCGACAGCGACGGAAACCCCTCGGCCGCGTGCGCGCTGGCGACGGCGAGCACGACGTCGGAGCGGTCGCCGGGAGTGATCACCGCCGCCCCCTCCTGCAACCGCTCCAGGACGTGTTCGGCGGTCATGCCGCCGACCATCACGTGCATGACCTCCCGCCCCAGCAGCGAGGGATCACCGTGTACCAGGCTGCCGTCGACGGCGGTGAGCAGCTCCCCGACGGTCGGCGCCACCAGCAGCGGCTCCTCGGGGATGACGTAGACCGGAGCGCCGAGGCCCTCGCAGGCCGTCGCGACGGCCCGCATCCGCGACGGCTCGCAGCGGTTGGCCACCACCGCCGCGGTGTGGGCGTGCTGGGCGGACAGCTCCACCATGCACAGTTCGATGGCCTGGGCGATCTCCTCGGGCGTGCGGTCGAAGGCCCGCACCGACAGCACCACCGGCGCGCCCAGGTTCACCGCGATGCGGGCGTTGACGCTCAACTCGGTGGGGGTGGCCACGTCGGTGTAGTCAGAACCCACGATCACCATCGCGTCGCAGCGTGAGGCCACCGCGTGGTAGCGGTCCACGATGTCGGCGATGGCGCCGTCGCAGTCCTCGTGCAGCCGCTGGTAGGTCACACCGATGCAGTCGGCGTAGGACAGCCCGGCGTTGCTCTGGGACAGCAGCAGATCGAGCACGTAGTCGTGCTCCTCGCGGCGGGTGATGGGCCGGAACACCCCGACTTTGGGAACTACCGCCGACAGCCGGTTGACGATACCCAGCGCGATGGTGGACTTACCGGTTTCGCCTTCGGGTGAGGCGACGTAGATCGACGTCGGCCCTCTGTTGGTTGGGTCTGCCACGACGACAGCATCCCCCAGTCGGCCCGCCGGCTAGCCCAGTTTCCGCAACCGCGGCAGAAGGTCCCGCTCGAACAGTTCCAGGAACCGGCGCTGGTCGTGGCCGGGGGCGTGGAAGACCAGGTGGTTGAGGCCCCAGCCGACGTAGTCGGCCACCTTCGCCACCGCTTCGTCGGGGTCGGACGACACGATCCAGCGGCGCGCCACCTGTTCGATCGGCAACTCGTCGGCCAGTCGCTCCATCTCCATCGGGTCGGAGACGCTGTGCTTCTGCTCCGGAGTCAGCGACAGCGGCGCCCAGAACCTGGTGTTGTTCAGCGCGGCCTCGGGATCCGGGTCGTAGGAGATCTTGATCTCGATCATCTTGTCGATCGCGTCGAGGTCGCGTCCGGCGGCCTCGGCGCCCTCGCGCACGGCCGGCATCAGTTTGTCGGCATAGAGTTCCGCGCCCTTGCCCGAGGTGCAGATGAACCCGTCGCCGGCCCGGCCCGCGTATTTGGCGACGACCGGTCCGCCGGCGGCGATGTACACCGGCACACCGCCGTCGGGCACGTCATAGATCGAGGCGCCCTTGAGGTGGTAGTACTCGCCGTCGAAGTCGACCCGTTCGCCCCACCACAGTTCCCGCATCAGCTTGACCGACTCGCGCAGCCGGGCGAACCGCTCTTTGAAGTCCGGCCACTCGCCGGTGAACCCGGTGGCGACCTCGTTCAGCGCCTCGCCGGTGCCCACACCCAGGAACACCCGGCCCGGATACAGGCAGCCCATCGTGGCGAAGGCCTGCGCGATGACTGCGGGGTTGTAGCGGAAGGTCGGGGTGAGTACCGAGGTTCCCAGGGTGATACGCCGGGTGCGTTCACCGACGGCCGTCATCCACGACAGTGCGAACGGCGCGTGGCCGCCCTCATGGCGCCAGGGGTTGAAGTGGTCGCTCACGGTCGCGCTGTCCATACCGTGCTGCTCGGCCAGCACACCGAGCTCGACGAGTTCGCGGGGCCCGAACTGCTCGGCCGACGCCTTGTATCCCAATTTCAATTCCGCCACAGACTGTTTGTACTCCACCGACCTACACTCGGTCGATGGGTCCGACGCTGACCGCCGTCACCGAGCGCGTCCACCTCGCGCGGACACCCCTGGTGAATTGGACGCTGGTCAGCGACGATTCGGGCGTCATGCTGATCGACGCCGGTTTCCCCGGTAATCGTGACGATGTTCTGACGTCGCTGAAGTCGCTCGGATTCACCGCCGGCGACGTCCGGGCGATCCTGCTCACCCACGCCCATATCGACCACCTGGGAACGGCCATCTGGTTCGCCAAGACTCACCACACCCCGGTCTACTGCCACAGTGCCGAGGTCGGGCATGCCAAACGCGAGTACCTGCAACAGGTCTCGCCGGTGGCGCTGGCAACCCAGGCCTGGCGGCCACGCTGGCTGGCCTGGTCGGCGGAGGTCGCACTCAAGGGCGGCCTGGTGCGCGACGGCATACCCGGCGTCCGGGCGCTCACCGCCGATGTCGCGGCGGACCTGCCCGGCCGGCCGGCGGCGATACCGACCCCGGGTCACACCGGCGGACACTGCTCGTTCGTCGTCGACGGCGTGCTGGTGACCGGTGACGCTCTGGTCACCGGCCATCCGCTGTTGCGGCGCACCGGACCACAGTTGCTGCCTTCGATGTTCAACCACAGCGAGCCCGACTGCCGGCGCAGCCTGCAGGTGCTCGCCGAAGCCGGCACCGACACCCTTGTTCCGGGCCACGGCGAGGTGTGGATCGGGCCGGTCCGTGAGGCGGTCCGGCAGGCCAACGCCTACAGTTCGGCACCATGACCCGCGGCGACAACATCCGGGGCCGGACCATCGCCATCACCGGCGCGGCCCGCGGCATCGGCCTCGCCACGGCTCGGGCGCTGCTGGAGCGCGGCGCCCGGGTGGTGATCGGTGACCGGGACGTCGCACTGCAGGAGTCGGCGGTCGCGGCGCTGGGCACCACCGGACCGGTGTCGGGCCACCCACTCGACGTCGCCGACGCCGGGTCGTTCGCGGCGTTCCTGGACAAGGCCCGTGCCGAGGGCGGGGGCCGGATCGACGTGCTGATCAACAACGCCGGGGTGATGCCGGTGGGCCCGTTCCTCGACCACAGCGAGCAGGCCATCCGCTCGGCCATCGAGGTGAACTTCTACGGCGTGGTCAACGGCTGCCGGCTGGTCCTGCCGGAGATGGTCCGCCGCGGCGGCGGTCATATCGTCAACATCGCGTCGATGGCCGGCATGCTCGCCGTTCCCGGTCAGGCGCTCTATGCGGGCACGAAGTTCGCCATCGTCGGTCTGTCGACCGCACTCGCCGACGAATTCGCTTCCCGCGGCGTCCACATCAGTTGCGTGATGCCGAGTTTCACTGACACCGAATTGATCTCGGGCACCAACACCGGCGGGATGACCAGACCCGTCCAGCCGGAGGACATCGCCGCAGCGGTGGTGCGGACACTGGATAAGCCGAAAACCGCCGTCTCCGTTCCCTATCCGCTGCGTTTCATCGCAGCGGCCACCGCGTTCCTGCCGCCGAGGGGACGGCGCTGGCTGTCGGACAGGATGGGCACCAGTCGGGTTTTCCTGGATTTCGACAGCGCGGTCCGCGCGGACTACGAGCGCAGGGCCCAGTCCGCCACCGGCGTGCTGGAGAAACCCGATTGACCCACCCCCGATCAGACGGTCAATCCGGCAGCTCCGAAGTCAGCCCAGCAGCTTCTCGAAGGCCAGCGGGTACTCCTCGCCGCCGGGCCGCGGCTCAGTGAGCCTGGCGTAGCCGGCCGCGCGGTAGAGCGCCTCCGCTTCGGGTTGCCGGTCTCCGGTTGTGAGGTAGACGCGGCGATAGCCCAGCGCGAAGATACGGGACTCCAGTTCCGTCAGCAGGATTCGGCCGTAACCCCGCCGGCGCCACCGGCTGTCGGTCCAGATCCGTTTCAATTCAGCGGTCTCGTCGCCGTCGACGAGACCGAAGCGGCGGAACGCCCCACCGGTGACCGGCCGGCCGTCGCGCAGACCCACCACCATGCCGCCGTGGGGCGGGGCGAACTCGTCGGCCGGGTGGTCGCGCAACCACCGCAGCATGCCGGCTTCGGAGAAGTCGTAGCGGGTGGAGTACTCGACGGCCAGCTCGCGGATCAGGGGCTGTGCCAAATCGTCGTCCTGGCCGACCGGGACGAAAACCAGATCGTCCACCTCAGCCCAGCGCCGGGCGTGCAAGACCGGGCCGATACGCCTCCAGCGCGGCGATATGGTCGGCCAGTCCGTCCGGATCCAGCGCATAGGCCTCGTCGTCCGCGCCGAACCCGACCAGTGCCGCGCCGAACTCGAGCACCACCTCCTCGTCGTCCTCGCTGACCGTGATCCAGGCCCGTGTCACCGGTTCGAGGTTCTCGTCGTCGAACTGCGCCGCCGACGGCGGGTACACCCAGCTGACGATGTCGTCGGAGTTCTCGGTGTCGAGCACCCATCCCCGGCCACAGATCCATTCGTCGATGTCACCCAGCGCCGCGGCGATCTCGTCTGACTCCTCGTCGGCGGCAAGCAACTGCTCGAACACCGGTTCCGGTATCCAGGTCGCCTCGCGCGACGCCTGGCGTTTGCGCCGGCGGGCCTTCTTGGCCTGCGAGTTCCGCGACATCTCAGCCGAGCGCGCGGGCGAGGTCGGCGATGACGTCCTCGGTGCCCTCCAGCCCGACCGAGATGCGAACCACTCCGTCGCCGAGGCCGATGGCCGCTCGTCCCTCGGGGCCCATCGCGCGGTGGGTGGTGGTGGCCGGATGGGTGATCAGCGTCTTGGCGTCGCCGAGGTTGTTGGAGATGTCGACGACGGTGAGTTTGTCGAGCACCTCGAAGGCACGTTCCTTGCCCCGACCCTCGGGCGCGTCCAGTTCGAAGGTGATGACGGTGCCGCCGCCGCGCATCTGCCGCTTGGCGAGGTCGTGCTGCGGATGCGAGGGCAGGAAGGGGTACCGCACCCAGCGCACGGCATGATGCCCCTCAAGGAATTCCGCGACTCGCGCAGCTGAGGTGTTGCTGTAGTCGACCCGAACCGACAGGGTCTCAAGGCCTTTCAGCAGCACCCAGGCGTTGAACGGGCTCAACGACGGGCCGGTGTGGCGCATCAGCGTCTGCACCGGCCCGTCGATGTAGTCCTTGTCCCCGAGGATCGCCCCGCCGAGCACCCGGCCCTGGCCGTCGATGTGTTTGGTGCCCGAGTAGATCACCACATCCACGCCGAGCGGCAGGCCCTGCTGCAGCAGCGGCGTGGCGAAGACGTTGTCCAGCACGACTTTTGCCCCCGCAGCGTGCGCCATCTCGGAGACCGCGGCAATGTCGACCAGGCTCTGCATCGGGTTGGAGGGGGTCTCGAAGAATGCCGCCGCGGTCGGCTGACTCAGCGCCTTCTCCCACTGATCGAGATCCTCGCCGTCGACGAACACCGTCTCCACGCCCCACCTCGGCAGGATCTCGTTGCAGATTACGAAGCAGGAACCGAAGAGGCTGCGGGCGGCGACCAGCCGGTCCCCCGCCGACAGCAGCGCACCGAGGCCGGTGAACACCGCGGCCATTCCGGAGGCGGTAGCGAAGGCGGCCTCGGCGCCCTCGATCAGCCGCAGCCGCTCCTCGAACATCTGCACCGTCGGGTTGCCGTACCGGGAGTACACGAACCGGTCGACCTCACCGGTGAATGCTTTCTCGGCCTCCTCGGCCGAGGAGTAGACGTAGCCGGAGTTGAGGAAGATCGCCTCGGCGGTCTCCTCGAAGCCGGACCGCAGCAGACCGCCGCGCACCCCGATGGTGGCCTGGCTGACACCGTCGGGCAACGGCGCCGGGATCCGGACGGAGGGGACTTCGCCGTCGGTCATGACTGTTTCCAGGGCAGGCCCTCGGCACGCCACCCGGCTCCCCCGCGGTGGCGATGCTCGTCGAGCTGGCCTTCGAAGCCCTCCAGCATGTTGTACGACGGACCGATCCCGGCGGCGGTGGCGGACTCGGCCGCCGGGATGGAACGGTTTCCGGAACGGCACAGGAAGATCACCGGGCGCTCACCGGGGGTGACGCCGGCGGCGATCAGATCGGCCACGAAGTTCTCGTTGCGGCCGTCGGCGGTGTTCCATTGGACGAACACGACGTCCCTGCCCAGGCTGGACAGGTCCGGTACCCCCACCCAGTTCCACTCCGCGGCGGTGCGCACGTCGACGAGCACCGAGTCGGGGTTGTCGCTCAGCAGTTTCCAGCTTTCCTGCGGGGTGATGTCTCCGGCGTAGCTCATATTCGTGAGTCTGGCACATTCCCTGGCGACGGTCGGACCAGCCCTGAGCCGAGTAGATTCGCCTCCATGACACCCGGGCGCGCAGACCGCGGACGGGGTCGGCTCCCGACGACCCGCCGGTCTGCATGATCCGGCGCAGACCGCCGCTGCGAAGCGTGGGCACCGATCCCGACTACCGGTTCACGCTGGCCAACGAGCGCACCTTCCTGGCCTGGCTGAGGACCGGGCTGGCGCTGCTGGCCGGCGCGGTCGCGCTGGCGGGCCTGATCAACGACTTCGGTCCCCGGCCGTTGCGGATCTCGATCACGGTGCTGCTGTTGCTGCTGTCCCTGGCGGTCACCGTCGGCGCCTACCTGCGGTGGGAGCGCACCGAGCGGGCGCTGCGCGAAAAGCAGCCGCTGCCGGTCGACCCGCTGCCCCGGCTGATCATCGCGGGCGTCGCACTGATCACCGCAGCGGTGGCGGTGCTGATCTTCCTCGCCGGGGCCGGGCAGTGAACGCTTCACCCACCGCGCCGCCCGGCGACGCCAGCCAGGCAGAGCGCACCGCGCTGTCCTGGCAGCGCACGGCGGTCGGCGTCGTCGCGATCGGTGCGCTGGCGGTGCGCTGGGCGGCAACCCGCAACCTTCCGGTGTGGCCGGGCTTCGGCCTGGCCCTCATCGGCGGACTGGCCGGGATATTCCTGGTGCGCCAGCGCTATCTGCGGGTGGTGAGAACACTCGCGGCCGGGCAGACTCCGCTGTCGCGCTATCTCGTCCCGGCCACCGCGACGTTCATGGTGGCCGTGGTCACCGCCGTCGGGGCCGGTATTGCGGTCGAATTGACCGGCCGGTGAAACCGGCTTACCGCGGTCCCGGCGAGCAGACCTTCCACCCGCCGTTCTCGCGGACGAAGGTCATCGGCACCGTCACCTTCTCATCGCCGGACTTCTCGAAGTGATAGACGACGGTCGCGGTGGCGCGATCACCGGTGACCGCGACGTCCTTGACGTCGTCGACGTAGCGGGCGCCCTTGGCTGAGGTCGTCTGCCGCTGGTCGGTGAGCACCCCGCTCTCGGTGCCCTGCTGTGCCACGCAGGTGAAGTCGCGGAAGTCCGGGTAGCTCTGCCGCTGCAATGCGTCGTTCTGACCCACCGCGGCCCGGCCGACGGCCACGTCGTCGGGCATCGCGTCGCCGCGGACCCATCGCAGGACGAAGACCGCGATCAGTGCCACACCGACCACCGCGAGGGCGGTCAGGATGGGCATCAGCGTGGGCCGATCGTCGGCGGATTCGGTCATGGCTGCCCGGAATTCATAGTTGCCCAGGATAGGCGGGGCTCAGCCACGCTCGGGCCACTGCCAGGCCGGCTCGTCGAGCAAACCCTGGCCTTCGACGACGGTCTGGCCGTCCCGCTTGGCCAGTCGCAGCAGCGCCGGTTCGGTATGACCGACGAGCGCCGCCACCAATTCCGCGGAATGGGTGACGACGATGATCTGCGAAAGCTCCGCGGCACGACCGATCAGCTCCGCCAACGCGGGCAGCAGTTGGGGGTGCAGGCTGGCTTCCGGCTCGTTGAGCACGGTCAGTTCAGCCGGCCGGGGCGACAGCAGCGCCGCCACCCACAGCAGGTACCGCAGCGTGCCGTCGGAAAGCTCGTCGGCACTCAGCGCACGCAGCATCCCCGGCTGGCGCAGCGTGAGCTCGAAGCGGCCGCCGACATTGACCACTGCGACGTGGCTGCCGGGGAACGCGGCCTCGACCGAACCGGCCAGTGCCGCCGCGTCGCCGATCTCGGCGATGGTCTGCCACGCCGCGGCCAGGTCCCCACCGTCGTGGGCCAAAACCATTGTGCGGGTTCCGATCCGGGACTGACGGGCCGGCGCGGCCGAGTCGGTGCGGACGTGGTCGTAAAACCGCCAGGACCGCATCCGATCCCGAAGGGCCAGCAGTTCAGGGGCGTCACGCGGGTCGGCGAGCTCGCCGACCATGCTGTCGTAGGGCCGCAGCGATGTCGACGCGGTGCGCCAGGCGCCGTCCTCATCCCGAACCCGCGCCGTCGGACCGCCGCGATCGGCCATCAACGTGGACGGCCGCAGCACCGGCCCTGCCCACACCGCCTCTGACTTGATCTCCGGGTCGAACCCGAACGCGGTATTGCCCTCCTGCGGCAGGCCGAGATCAACGGCGTAGCCGAACTCCTCCCCGGCGAAGCCGAGTCGCAGGCTCACCGGACCCTTGTTGCCGGGTCCCGCCCACATCGTGGAGGCCAGCCCGCCCTCACGCGCCAGCGCGTTGACGGCACCGTTGCGAGCCATGTCGGCCAGCAGTCGCACCGAGCGGTAAAGGCTGGACTTGCCAGTGCCGTTGGGTCCGGTGACCACCGTGCACCGGCGTAGCGGCACGACCAGCCGGCGCAGCGACCGGTAGTTGGCCACGGCGAGGGTGTCGAGCACGCGTCGAGACTATCCAGCGGGATGATGGTCGGCATGCACCGCGCACCCGAGGTTCGTCAAACGCTGTGGGAACGCATCGGAACCCTGGTGGCCGGTCCTCGGTCCTGGGTGCTGGCGCTGATCGTCGCGGCGACCGGGGGCGCCTTGCTCGGCCTCGTCCCGCAGAGCGGTTCCGACCAGCAGTCGCCGGTGGTGCTGCCGCCGACGGCGGAGTCCGCGCGGGCAGCCGAACTGGTCAAGCAGTTTCCCGGCGGCGACGCCGCGCCGGTGCTGTTGGTGCTCACCCGTGGCGACGGTTCCGATCTGTCACCCGAGGACCTCGCCGCCGCCGGGGCCGCGCGCGACCGGATGAGCCAGGTGACGGGAGTCGTTGCCGGGCCGCCGGTTCCGCCGATCCCATCCGGCGACGGCAAGGCGGCGCTGGCCCCGGTGGCACTGCAACCGGACCTCACCGGGTTTGAGTTGTCCGACACCGTCACCGCACTTCGGGACGCCGCCCGCGACGGCCTGCCCGAGGGGGTAGTGGCCAGCGTCACCGGCGGGCCGGCATTCGGCGCCGACATCGCCAACTCGTTCTCCGGAGCCAACGTCACCCTGCTCGCAGTCACCGGGTCGGTGGTCGCACTGCTGCTTATCATCACCTACCGGTCACCGGTGCTGTGGCTGGTGCCGTTGCTGGTGATCGCCTTCGCCGACCGGATCGCCGCGGTGGTGGGGGCGGCGGTCGCCGACGCCACCGGCATGGGCGGGGACGGGTCGACATCGGGTATCACCAGCGTGCTGGTATTCGGCGCCGGCACCAACTACGCGCTGCTGCTGATATCCCGGTACCGGGAAGAATTGCGCCACGCGGAGCCGTCTGACCGGCGACAGAACGCCGGGGCCAATCACCGCGAGGCGCTGCGCACCGCGGTCCGCTGGGCGGGGCCGGCGATCGTGGCCAGCAACGCGACCGTGGTGCTGGCGTTGTTGACACTGCTGCTGGCCACCTCGCCGACCACCCGAAGCCTGGGAACGCAGGCCGCCGCGGGTCTGTTGGTGGCGGCAGTCTTCGTCCTGCTGGTACTCCCGCCGCTGCTGGCATTGTTCGGCCCGAAGTTGTTCTGGCCCTTCGTTCCCCGCGTGGGCACCGCAGACGTCACCACCACCGGAGCCTGGCATCGCGTGGCCGACTGGGTGTCCGGCCACGCCGGCCGGGTGGCAGCCGTGTCGATTCTGTCGCTGGCCGTCCTCGCCACCGGTGTGATCGGCACCCCGATCGGACTGTCGCTCGTCGACCAGTTCCGGGTCAAGGCGGACTCGGTCACCGGTTTCCAGACCCTGGCCCAGCACTTCCCCGGCGGGCTGACCGATCCGACCCGGGTGATCGCCCGGACCGACCGGGCCGACGCGGTGAACGCGGCCATCGCCGACACTCCGGGCGTCGCCTCGGTCCAGCCCGCCGGGGTGTCCGACACCGGTCTGTCCCAGTGGCAGGTCGTCCTGGACGCCGCCCCCGCCACCCCGGCGGCCTTCGCCACCGTCGGCGCCCTTCGGGATTCGGTGCGCAGAGCCGACCCGTCGGCACTGGTCGGGGGCTCCGACGCCCAGGCGCTGGACACCAAAAGCACCGCGGTGCGCGACCAGAGGGTGATCATCCCGGCGATCCTGATCGTGGTACTGGCGGTGCTCTACGTGTTGCTGCGCGCTGCGCTGGCGCCACTGGTGCTGGTCGCCGCCACCGCGCTGTCCACCCTGGCGGCGCTGGGGATGGGAAGCTGGGTCAGTATCCATCTGCTGGGGTTTCCCGCCCTGGACAACACCACCCCGCTGTTCGCGTTCCTGTTCCTGGTGGCCCTCGGGGTGGATTACACGATCTTTCTGGTCACCCGCGCGCGGGAGGAGACCCCGCTCTACGGCACCCGCGCCGGGATCGTGCGTGCGGTGTCGGCCACCGGAGCGGTCATCACCAGCGCCGGGCTGGTTCTGGCCGCGGTGTTCTGCGTACTGGGTGTTCTGCCCCTGATCGCACTGACCCAGTTGGGCATCATCGTGGGCCTGGGCATCCTGCTGGATACCTTTGTCGTTCGCACCGTCATCATCCCGGCGCTGTTCACGCTGATCGGCCCGAAGATCTGGTGGCCGGCCTTCCGGCCCGACGACATCGAGCGAACGGACGAATTCCCTACCCCTGCGACAGGTCTGGCTCTCGGTGACTCTCGAACACCCCGGCACGAACGAGAAACAGCACGCTGACGACCAGCACCCACAGCGGAAAAGCCAGCGTCAGCCACATGCTGGTTTCACCGCCCAACATCAGTGTCAACGCCATCAGGTAACTGACGATCGCGAGCCAACGCGGCATCAGGTCGGTGCGGAACCAGATGGTGGCCAACGACATCATGAAAACCGCCGCCATCTTCACCGCGTAGGTCTTGGACAGTTTGAGCAACAGCATCTGACCGAACACGGTGCTCGCCGTCGATCCGCCCGAATAGTTGGCGGTGGCGGCCAGGCCGGCACCAACGGCTGCTGACGCGAACATCATGGCCAGGAACAGAAGCCCGCTGCCCAATGTCACAGTGGCGAAGAACTTGTCTTCGTAGCGGCCGAGATTGGACCGCACCACGCCGATGAACCAGAGGAAGCAGATGCCGGCGAACGGCATCAGTTCCGAAGCGAGCCTGATCTTGTCATTGCCCGACTCCAGCCACTGGGTGCCGGGTTGGGCGCCTTCCGGCAGCGATGATCGGATCAGCACGATCGCAGCGGTGAACAGAACTGCGAACAACACTCCGGCCAGCGCCGCTGCACGCGGAGTGGTCAGATAGTGCAGGGATCTCTTATGGGCCATGAGATCTAGGCTGCCAGACTCAGGGCTGACCGGGCAGCAGACGCACCATCAGCCCGTTGGCTTCCGCCAGCAGCACGCCATCCGGGTCGGTGAGTTCGGCGTTCACGAACGTCTTGCGCCCCTCCACCTTCGAGGCCCTGCCCCGCATCGTCAGTGGCACGTCGATCGGGGTGATATTGCGATAGTCGACGTGCAGGAAGGCGGTGCGGCTGATCGGCCGCCCGATTGCGTGGATGATGATCCCGCACATCACGTCGAACATCATCGCGACCATCCCGCCGTACACGGCGTTGTTCCCACCGACGTGATAGCGGCTGTATTGCACATCCACCTCGACCAGTTCGGGGGTGAAGGTGCGGATCTGCCAAGGCGGCATCAGAACGCTGCCGGCACCGGGCAGGTCAGCCGCCCGCCCGGCCGGCGCGACCCGGCCGGGGGCCTGGAATCGGGTGAGGTAGTCGATCAGGTCATCGACGCGGTCGGCGGCCCGGTTCCAGTCCGGGGCGTCGGAGGACACCGCGAGGTCCTGCGCGCGGCGCATCGCCGACACGAATCGCCCGAAACCCTCCGGCGCGTCGATGACCTCGAAGCGCGGGAACCCGCCGTGCTGGTCGTAATCGGGATCGAGGTCGTGGGGATCTTGTTCAGCCACGAGCGGCC
>JAPOHV010000080.1 GCA_029979305.1 Mycobacteriaceae bacterium
CGGCCGCCGGTGCGTTCCAGTTCGTTGAGCATGGTGGCGAACAGCTTCGCTCCCGTCGCCCCGAGCGGATGCCCCAGCGCGATGGCACCGCCGTTGGGGTTGACCCGCGCCGGGTCGGCCCCGGTCTCCTTGATCCAGGCCTGCACCACCGGCGCGAAGGCCTCGTTGATCTCCACGACGTCGATCTCCTCGATCGACAGCCCGGTCTTCTCCAGTGCGTAGCGGGTAGCCGGGATGGGTCCGGTGAGCATGAACACCGGATCGGCACCACGACAGCTGATGTGGTGGATGCGGGCGCGCGGCCTGAGGTTGTGTTCGTTGACCGCGCGCTCGGAGGCGAGCAGCGTCGCACTGGCGCCGTCGGAGATCTGGCTGGCCACCGCCGCGGTCATCCGGCCGCCCTCGGTGAGGGTCTGCAGCGCGGCCATCTTCTCCAGCGTTGTCTGCCTTGGTGTTTCGTCGACAGCGAAACCGTCGACAGGCACGATCTCGTTGGCGAAGTGCCCGCCGGCGATCGCGGCCAGCGCCCGCTGATGGCTGGACAGCGCCCAGTTCTCCATGTCCTCGCGCGAGATGTCCCACTTCTCGGCGATCATCTCCGCCCCACGGAACTGGGAGATCTCCTCCTCGCCGTAGCGGGCCAGCCAGTACTTCGATTCCGCGGTCGGGGTGGTGAATCCGAACTGGCTGCCGACGATCATCGCCGAGGAGATGGGAATCTGGCTCATGTTCTGCATCCCACCGGCCAGGATGAGGTCGGCGGTTCCCGCCATGATCGCCTGCGCGCCGAAGGAGATCGCCTGCTGGCTTGATCCGCACTGACGGTCGACGGTGACCCCGGGAACTTCCTCGGGGTAGCCGGCCGCCAGCCAGGTGAGCCGGCCGATGTTGCCCGCCTGACCCCCGATGGCGTCGACGCAGCCGACGATCGCGTCGTCGACGGCACCCGGGTCGACGTCGTTGCGGTCGAAGATCGCCCGGAACGCGTACACCCCCAGGTCGATCGGATGGATCCCCGCCAGGGATCCGCCGCGCTTGCCGACCGGGGTGCGGACGGCGTCGATGACATAGGCCTCGCTCATTTCGTCTCCTTCCGGATACCGCCGAGAACGATCGAAAGATACTGCCGACCAACCTGTTCGGCGGTCAGCGAGCCGCCGGGTTGATACCAGCGAACCGATACCCAGGTGGTGTCGCGAATGAGCCGATACACCAGATCGACATCGATGTCCTCGCGGAAGTAGCCCTGCGCGATTCCTTCGGTCAGCACGTCGACCCACATCTTGCGTTGACGCTTGTTGAGATCATCGACATAGCCGAACCGAGGCTGACCCGACAGGCGCTTGGCCTCGTCCTGGTAGATGACCACCTCGGCGTGGTGATGCTCGATGGCATCGAAAGAAGCCATGAACAGGCCCTTGAACCGTTCCAGCGGATTGGGTTCGGTGTCGATGATCTGCTGATAACGGCCGAACAGCCAGTCCAGGAAGCCCCGCAACACCTCGTCGACCATCTCCTCCTTGGAGGCGAAGTGGTGATAGAGGCTGCCGGAGAGGATGCCGGCGGCATCCGCGATATCCCGGACGGTGGTCGCCCGCAGGCCGCGCTCGGCGAACATGTTCGCCGCCAATTCGAGAAGCTCTTCGCGGCGAGTGGCCGGCGTACTCACGGGTGCTGGCTCGACACCGAGATGACCTCGCCGGTCAGGTAACTGGCGTAGTCGCTGGCGAGGAAGGCGATGGTGGCGGCGACCTCCCACGGCTCGGCGGCCCGGCCGAAGGCCTCGCTCTCCGAAAGCCGGTCGAGGAGTTCCGCAGAGCTGGTCTTCTCGAGGAACCGGTGCCGGGCGATGCTGGGCGAGACCGCGTTGATCCGCACCCCGTACTCGACGGCTTCGATTGCGCTGCAACGTGTCAGCGCCATAACCCCGGCTTTCGCGGCGGCGTAGTGCGACTGCGAGTGCTGTGCCCGCCACCCGAGGACACTTGCGTTGTTGACGATCGCGCCACCGTGGCCGGCGTCGCGGAAGTACCCCAGCGCCGCCCGGGTGGCCCGCATGACCGAGGTCAGGGTGACGTTGAGGACGCGGTCCCATTCCTCGTCGGTCATATCAGCCACCGGGGTCTGCCCACCCAGGCCGGCGTTGTTGACCAGAACGTCGAGCCGGCCGAACCGGGCTGTGGTGGAGTCGATCAGCGCGTCGACCTGGGCCGAGGAGGTCACGTCGCAGACCACACTCTCCACCCGGCCGAGTCCCAGCGCCGACAGCGCGTCCCGCGTCTCGCCGAGGCGCCGCTCGTGGTGATCCGAAACCATCACGTCGGCCCCCTCGAGCAGCGCGCGCCGGGCGGTGGCCGACCCGATCCCGGTTCCCGCGGCGGCCGTGACCACCACGACCTTGCCGCTCAGCAGACCGTGGCCGGCGACTTCGTCGGGCGGGGTCCCCAGCGCCGCCATCAGCCCCTCGCCTCTCGCGGCAGCCCGAGTACCCGCTCGGCGATGATGTTGCGCTGTATCTCGTTGGATCCGCCGTAGATGGTGTCGGCACGTGAGAACAGGTACAGCCGCTGCCATTCGTCGAATTCGTTACCGTCGAGCACCAGTCCGGCCTTGCCCCTTATCTCCATCGCCAGCTCGCCGAGATCGCGGTGCCAGGTTGCCCACAGCAGCTTGGACACCGAGTCATTCCCGGCGGCCCGGCCGTCATCCTCCTCGTCCATGGTTGCCAGCGCGAACGACCTCATGGCCTGCAGGCCCGCCCAGGCCCTGGTGAGCTGCTCCCGGATCAGCGGATCGTCGGCGGCGCCAGACTTCTTGGCCAGTTCCACCAACCCGGAAAGCTCACGGGCATAACGGATCTGTTGGCCCAGCGTGGACACACCACGCTCGAACATCAGCGTGCCCATCGCCACCCGCCAGCCATCCCCCGGCTCCCCCACCACCATGTCGGCGGCGGTACGCGCATCAGTGAAGAACACCTCGTTGAATTCCGAGTCGCCCGTCAGCTGCACGATCGGGCGAATCTCGATACCGGGTTGGTCAAGCGGCACAAGCAGATACGACAATCCGGCGTGGCGTTTGGATCCCTTCTCCGAGCGGGCCAGCACAAAACACCACTGCGCCCAGTGCGCCAGCGACGTCCACACCTTCTGGCCGTTGATGATCCATTCGTCCCCGTCAAGGGTCGCGGAGGCTGCGACGTTGGCCAAGTCGCTACCCGCGCCGGGCTCGGAGTAACCCTGGCACCACAACTCGGTCACGTCCCGGATGGCGGGCAGGAACCGGCGCTGCTGATCGGGCGTGCCGAACGCGATGAGGGTCGGACCGACGAGTTCCTCGCCGAGGTGGTTGACCTTGTCCGGCGCATCGGCCTTGGCGTACTCCTCGTAAAAAGCCACCCGGTGCGCCACCGAGAGGCCGCGGCCGCCGTGCTCGGCAGGCCAGCCCAGGCAGCTCAGACCGGCGGCGGCGAGATGGCGGTTCCAGGCCAACCGCTCGGCGAACGCCTCATGCTCCCGGCCCGGTCCGCCAAGACCCTTCAGCGCGGCGAAGTCGCCGACCAGATTCTCGGCCAGCCAATTGCGCACCTCCGCCCGGAAAGCATCGACGGTGATCACCCTTGTAGGCTACCTACCAAGCACTTGCTTTGTTTTCACTGGGGCCAGGTAGGAGCGGCAATGGGAGGGCACCGGCTGACCACACCCGCGGTACTGGACCGGATGGCACTCGACCTTGCCGATCACACCGCACTGATCACCCCGCAGCGCAGTTTTACCTTCGCCGAACTGCGCGAGGAGGTCCGGCACACCGCCGCGGCGATCGCCGGCCTTGGGGTGCATCCGGGCGACCGGGTGGTGATCTGGTCCCCCAACACCTGGCACTGGGTGGTCTCCTGTCTCGCCGTGCACTATGCGGGCGCCGTGCTGGTGCCGCTCAACACCCGTTACACCGCCGAGGAGGCGTCGGCCATCATCGGGCGGACCGGCGCCCCGCTGCTGATCGCCATGGGCCGCTTCCTCGGTGCCGACCGGGTTGCCGACCTCAACCGCGCGGAACTTCCGGCGCTTCAGCACGTCGTACGGGTGCCGATCGAGGATCGTGGAGCCGACGCCGAGTCCTGGGACCGGTTCCTGGCCGGGCCCAGTGTCCCGCTCTCTGAAATCGACGCGCGAGCGGAAGCGGTGCAACCCGACGACATCTGCGACATCCTGTTCACCTCCGGCACTACGGGCCGGAGCAAGGGCGTGCTCTGCGCGCATCGCCAGTCGCTGTCCGCCTCGGCTTCGTGGGCGGCCTGCGGTGAGGTGACCAGCGCAGATCGCTATCTATGCATCAATCCGTTCTTCCACAACTTCGGGTACAAGGCCGGAATCCTGGCCTGCCTGCAGACCGGAGCGACGATGATTCCCCAGCTGACCTTCGATGCCGAGGAAGCGATGCGCATCGTGCAGCAGCAGCGGATCACCGTGCTGCCGGGTCCGCCGACGATTTACCAGACGCTGCTGGACCACCCCGCGCGCAGCAGTTACGACCTCAGTTCGCTGCGCTTCGCGGTCACCGGTGCCGCGACCGTGCCGGTGGTGCTGATCGAGCGCATGCAGAGCGAACTGGACTTCCGGATCGTGCTGACCGCCTACGGCCTGACCGAGGCCAGCGGGTTCGGAACCATGTGCCGTCCCGACGACGACCCGGTCACCGTCGCCACCACGTGCGGCCGGCCGATCGCCGACTTCGAACTGCGCATCGACGCACCGGATGCTGCCGGTGCCGGCGAGGTGCTGCTGCGGGGTCCCAACGTCATGATCGGATATCTCGACGACCCGCAGGCAACCGCCGCCGCGGTCGACGCCGGCGGGTGGCTGCACACCGGCGATATCGGCACCGTCGACGAGGCCGGCAACCTGCGCATCACCGACCGGCTCAAGGACATGTACATCTGCGGCGGCTTCAACGTCTATCCCGCCGAGGTCGAACAGACCCTGGCCCGCCTCGACGGAGTGGCCGACGTCGCCGTGGTCGGTGTGCCCGACGAGCGACTCGGCGAGGTCGGTCGCGCTTTCATTGTGCCGCGGCAGCGCTCCGACATCGACGAGGAGTCCGTGATCGCCTACAGCCGAAGGCATTTGGCGAATTTCAAGGCACCCCGATCGGTCGTCTTCGTCGACGTGCTGCCGCGAAACGCCGGCGGCAAGGTACTCAAGACCGAACTGCGGAAGATGCCCTGATGGATCTGTCCTACGACGATGCCACCCTCGCCTTCCGCGACGAGGTGCGGTCATTCCTTGCCGCGCACACCCACGAGTTCCCGACCCACTCCTACGACAATGCCGAGGGCTTCGCCCAGCACCGTCGCTGGGACCGGGTTCTGTTCGACGCGGGACTGTCGGTGATCACCTGGCCGGAGCGCTACGGCGGCCGTGACGCCACCCTGCTGCAGTGGGTGGTATTCGAGGAGGAGTACTTCCGCGCCGGCGCTCCCGGGCGGGCCAGCGCGAACGGAACCTCGATGCTCGCGCCGACCCTGTTCTCACACGGGACCGAGGAGCAGTTGGAGCGGATCCTGCCGAAAATGGCCAGTGGGCAGGAGATCTGGGCGCAGGCCTGGTCGGAGCCCGAGTCCGGCAGCGACCTCGCGTCGCTACGCTCCACCGCGATCCGGACCGACGGCGGATGGCTGCTCAACGGCCAGAAGATCTGGAGCAGCCGTGCGCCGTTCGGCGACCGGGCTTTCGGGTTATTCCGCTCCGACCCGGAATCACAACGCCACCGCGGGCTGACCTATGTGATGTTCGACTTGCACGCCGACGGCGTCACGGTGCGGCCGATCGAACAACTCAGCGGCGACACCGGTTTCGGTGAGATCTTTCTCGACGACGTCTTCGTCCCCGACTGCGACGTGATCGGAGCCGTCCACGAGGGCTGGCGGGCGGCGATGAGCACCGCAAGCAATGAGCGTGGCATGTCGCTGCGAAGCCCGGCCCGATTCGTGGCCCCGGCAAAGCGTTTGGTCACCGAATGGCACAACACCGGTCGGCAGGGGGCCCTCGCCGACCAAGTCGCCGATGCGTGGATCAAGGCGCAGGCCTACCGGTTGCACACCTTCGGAACGGTGACCCGGCTGGCTGAGGGCGGAGAACTCGGCGCCGAATCGTCGGTGACGAAGGTGTTCTGGTCGGACCTCGACGTCGCCCTGCACCAGACCGCGCTCGACCTCTGCGGGCCCGACGCCGAACTCGCCGGCAGTTGGAGTGACGGCCTGCTGTTCGCCCTCGGCGGCCCGATTTACGCCGGTACCAACGAGGTTCAACGCAACATCATCGCCGAGCGCCTGCTGGGCCTGCCTCGGGAGGGCGGCCGATGAAGTTCTCGCTGAACGCCGAACAACGCGACTTCGCCGCCAGCATCGACGCGGCGCTTGGCAACGCGGACCTGCCGGGCGCGGTGCGGGCCTGGAACAAGGGTGACTTCGCACCCGGGCGGGCGGTCTGGGCCCGGCTGGCCGATCTGGGCGTCACCGCGCTGGCGGTGCCGGAAGGGGCCGGCGGTGTCGGTGCTCATCCGGTCGATCTCGTCGTCGCCGTCGAACGCCTGGGACGCTGGTGCGTGCCGGGTCCGGTCGCCGAATCGCTCGCGGCCGCGCCGGTCCTGCTCGCCGCCGACGACCGTTCGGCCGCGCTTGCCGACGGTGAGCTGATCGCCACGGTGGCGGTGCCACCGCTGGTTCCGCGCGCTGTTGACGCCGGCTTCGCCGGGTTGGTTCTGCTGACCGGCGAGGGAACCGTTCACGACGCATCCGCGGGCGCCGCGCACCGGTCGGTCGACCCCGCCCGTCGGCTGTTCGACGTGACCGCCTCCGGTGATGCCCGGCCGGCAGATGTTCCCCGCGCGTTCGCGTTCGCAGCGCTGGCCACCGCGGCGCAACTGATCGGAGCCGGCCAGGCGATGCTGGACATGTCGGTTGACTACGCCAAGCAGCGGACACAGTTCGGCCGCCCGATCGGCAGCTATCAAGCCATCAAGCACAAGCTCGCAGACGTCCACATCGCCCTGGAGCTGGCGCGGCCGCTGCTCTACGCGGCGGCGCTGTCACTGGAAGATCGCGAGCGAGCATCCTCCCGCGATGTCAGCGCCGCCAAGGCCGCGGCGTCGGATGCCGCGCTGCTGGCCGCGCGTGCCTCGCTGCAGACCCACGGGGCCATCGGCTACACCGCCGAGCACGACCTCTCCCAGTTCCTGCTGCGGGTTCAGGCACTGCGGTCGGCTTGGGGGGACCCGGGCACCCACCGGCGCCGCGTTCTGGAGGAACTGGGCAACGAGCCGGAGGAATCGTGAGCGAAGAACGTCAGCTGCTGCGGCAGACCATCGCGGCCCTGGTCGACAAACACGCCCAGCCCGAGGCGGTTCGGCGCGCGATGGAGTCGGCCACCGGCTACGACGAGGTGCTGTGGCAGATGCTCTGCGAGGTCGGCGCGGCTGCTCTCGTGGTCCCCGAGGAGTTCGGCGGGGCGGGTGGCGAATTAGCCGATGCAGCAACCGTTCTCGAGGAACTGGGCCGCGCGTTGGTGCCCAGCCCGCTACTGGGGACGATCCTTGCGGAGTCGGCGTTGCTGGCCGCCGACTCCCCGGACGCCGCCACGCTCGAACAACTGGCCACCGGCACCGCGATCGGCACGGTGGTTCTCGATCCCGACTACGTGCTCAACGGCGAGGTCGCCGACGTCGTCCTGGCCGCCGAGGACGGCCGCATCCTGCGGTGGGTGGACCCGACCGCCGAGTCCCGTCCCGCCATGGACCCCACCCGCCGGCTGGCACGGGTCAGCCCCGGCCGCACAGAGGTTATCGGCGCCGACCCGGGCATTGCCGACACTGCGGCCATCCTGCTGGCCGCCGAGCAGATCGGCGCCGCCGCCCGCTGCCTGGACCTGACCGTCGAGTACACCAAGCAGCGCGTCCAGTTCGGCAGGCCGATCGGCAGTTTCCAGGCCCTCAAACACCGGATGGCCGACATGTACGTGGCCGTGCAGTCGGCGCGCGCCGTGGTCGGCGACGCGATCGCGCGCCCGTCGGCAACAACCGCCGCGCTGGCCAGGCTGGCCGCCAGCGAGGCGTTCTGCACGGTGGCCGGCGAGGCCATCCAGTTGCACGGCGGCATCGCGATCACCTGGGAACACGACATGCAGTTGTACTTCAAGCGCGCCCACGGCGGGGCACATCTGCTCGGGCCGGTGCGCGAGTCGTTGCGGCGGCTGGAGTCCGAGGTCTTCTAGACCTGTTCTAGCCTGGGCGGCGTGAGCGGTGACGTCGCACGCCGGGCCATGATTCCGCCGTTCTACGTGATGGACGTGTGGCTCGCCGCCGCGGAGCGGCAACGCAGCCATGGCGATCTGGTGAACCTTTCGGCCGGCCAGCCCAGCGCCGGCGCACCCGAACCCGTGCTCGCCGCGGCCGAACGGGCACTGCGTTCCGGACCGCTGGGGTACACCGTCGCGCTCGGCATTCCGGAACTGCGCGAGGCGATCGCCGGCCGCTACACCGACTGGTACGGCCTGACCGTCGATGTCGACGACGTCGTGCTCACCACCGGGTCCTCCGGCGGATTCCTGCTCGCCTTCCTGGCCTGCTTCGACGCCGGCGATCGAATCGCGATCGCCAGCCCCGGCTACCCCTGCTACCGCAACATCCTCTCGGCACTGGGTTGCGACGTCGTGGAGATCGAGTGCGGCCCTCAGACCCGGTTCCAGCCGACGGTGGCCATGCTGGCCGAACTGGACCCGCCCGTGACGGGGGTGATCGTCGCCAGCCCGGCCAACCCCACCGGCACGGTGATCC
Organism: Mycobacteriaceae bacterium; assembly: GCA_029979305.1. Taxonomy (GTDB): domain Bacteria; phylum Actinomycetota; class Actinomycetes; order Mycobacteriales; family Mycobacteriaceae; genus Mycobacterium. Next base: position 8,830 of record JAPOHV010000080.1, read on the forward strand.
CGCCCGAGGAATTGGCCGCGATCGCCCGCTGGTGCGATGCCGAGGGTGTTCGGCTGATCAGCGACGAGGTCTACCACGGCCTGGTCTACCCCGGCGCGCCCGAAATCTCATCCGCATGGCAGACGTCGCGCAATGCCGTTGTGGTGAACAGTTTTTCGAAGTACTACGCGATGACGGGCTGGCGACTCGGCTGGCTGCTGGTGCCGGCTGAGCTGCGGCGGGCAATCGACTGCCTGACCGGTAACTTCACCATCTGCCCGCCGGTACTGGCACAGCACGCCGCGCTTGCGGCTTTCACGCCGGAGGCCGCTGCGGAGGCGCAGGGCCACCTGCAGGGTTACCAGACCAACCGGGAGACGCTCATCGCCGGGCTGCGTCAGTTGGGCATCACCCGGTTGGCGCCGGCCGACGGCGCCTTCTACGTCTATGCCGACGTCTCCGACTTCACCTCCGACTCGTTGCGGTTCTGTGAGACCCTGCTGGCCGATACCGGATTGGCGATCGCGCCCGGGATCGACTTCGACACCATGTGGGGAGGCTCCTTCGTCCGGCTCTCGTTCGCCGGCCCGACCACCGACATCGAGGAAGCGCTGGGCCGCCTCGGGTCCTGGTTGAACTGCTAACGGCTGGCGGCATCGGCGGCGTCGACGCCCGCCAGGTCGATCCCCCGGGTCTCCCGGGCCAGTGCCAGCGCGCAGAGCGTGATGATGGCTGCACCGGCCAGGTACAGCGCTATCGGCACCGAGGATTTATAAGTCTGCAGCAACTTGACCGCGATGATCGGGGCCAGTGAGCCGGCGAAGATCGCGGTGACCTGGTACCCGAGGGACACGCCCGAGTACCGCATCCGGGTGGGGAACATCTCGGCGAGCAGGGCGGGCTGCGGAGCGAACATCAGCCCGTGCGCCACCAGGCCGAGCACGACCGCCGCGATGATCAGCGGGTAACGCCCGGTGTCCATCAGGGGGAACGCGTAGAACCCCCACGCGGCGGCACCGAGCGCACCCATCAGGTAGACCGGCTTGCGGCCGAACCGGTCGGCGGCCCGGCCGGCCTGCGGGATGACTAAGAAGTGCACGGCATGCGCGATGAGCAACCACCACAGGATGTGGGCGGTGTCGGCTTTCACCTGGGTCTTGAGGTAGGTGATGGAGAAGGTCACCACGAGGTAGTAGAGGATGTTCTCCGCGACCCGAAGGCCCATCGCGGTGAAAACGCCTCGGGGGTAACGCTTTATCACCTCGGCTACGCCATAGGAGCGATCCTTGAAACGCTGGGCTTCCTGCTGGGCGGCAACGAAAATCGGCGCGTCGGTGACTTTGGTCCGGATGTAGTAGCCGATAAGCACCACCACCGCCGACAGCCAGAATGCGATCCGCCATCCCCACGACAGAAAGGCTGCATCGGGCAGCGTCGTCGTCAGCGTCAGCAGCACCGAAGTGGCCAACGCATTGCCCACCGGCACCGCGGCCTGTGGCCAACTGGCCCAGAAGCCGCGGCTCTCCGCCGGGCTGTGTTCGGCCACCAACAGGATGGCTCCGCCCCATTCGCCGCCGACGGCGAAGCCCTGGACGAAGCGCAGGATCACCAGCAGCGCCGGCGCGAGATAGCCGATCTGGGCGAACGTCGGCAGGCATCCCATCAGGAAGGTTGCCGCGCCGACGAGCAGCAGACTGAACTGCAACAGCTTCTTGCGACCGTACTTGTCGCCGAAGTGACCGAACACCACTCCGCCCAGCGGACGTGCCGCGAAGCCGACCGCGTAGGTGACGAACGCCGCAAGGATGGCATCGAGATCGGTGGTGCCCTTGGCGAAGAAGACCTTGTTGAACACCAGGGTGGCAGCGGTGCCGTAGAGAAAGAACTCGTACCACTCCACCACGGTGCCGGCCATCGAGGCAGCGACGACCCTTTTCAATCCGGAGACGGACTCCGTCGAGGTCATCGATGCTCCTTCCCGCAAATTTCCCGCGCCCTAGGGTATGCGCATGCCATTTTTCGACCACGAACTCGGCCGTATCCACTATCGGCACTGGGCAGTCGCCGAGCCGCGGGCCGCGGTGGTGTTTCTGCACGGATTCGGCGAGCACACCGGACTCTATGACCGGTACGGTCGCGCACTGAACGCCGCCGGCATCGACCTGTGGGCGGTCGACCAGCTCGGTCACGGACAGTCGCCGGGAGAGCGCGGTCAATTCGGGACACTCGAGGACAGCTCCGCGTTGGCCGAGCGGCTGACGGAACTGGCCGAGCAGGAGTCTCCGGGTGTTCCGCTGGTGGCGCAGGGACACTCCTACGGCGCGGTCGTGACGTTGTTCCGGTTGCTGGAGCAGCCCGACCGGTATCAGGCCGGCGTGATCTCCGGCGCTCCGCTGGTGCCGATCGGCGAGCTCGTCGATCTCAACACCGCGATGAACCTCGACACCGCCGGGCTGTCCGGCGATCCGGAGTATCTGGAATGGATCGAGGATGATCCGCTGGCGTTCACGCAGGCCGACGGCCGGGCACTGACCCGGGAACTCGACCGGGGCTGGGACCGATTCGGCGCGGAACTGCCCGCACTGACGGTGCCGACGCTGGCTGTGCACGGTGCGATCGACCCGATCGCCGCACCGGGTGCGGTACGGGCCTACGCCGAGCAGATCCCGGCGTTGACCTACCAGGAGTTCCCGGGAACCCGCCACGACGTGCTCAACGACATCACCCACCGCGAGGTGGCCGCCGCGATCGTCGGCTTCATCGACGCCCGCCTGGCTGAACAGCCCTGAGGGGCTTCCCCGGCACCTGAGCGGGGAAGTGTGACGTCTCGGTTTGAAATTAAGCCGGGCTGTGAAATTACTGTTAACGTCAGCTGATTTTGCTGTTGGTTTACGCGTTGAAGGGCACACCGGATGAGGGCTTCCGAGTCGGTTTACGCACGTCATATCGGTCGGGTGGGGGGTCTCGCGGTCGCCCTGGGAGTGGGTCTGGCGATCGCCTCGGTCCCGGTGACGGCCTTCGCCGAACCGAGCACCGATGACTCCGGCGCTGCCCCGGTATCGAGCGCCGGTCCGGCCGGGTCTGCGGCACCGGCACGGACCGATCGCGCGGCACGGCGCTCCGATGCCCGCGCGTCGGCCGCTCGTCCGGTGCGCGAGAACCGGGCCAAAGGCGCGAGCCGGGCGCAAGGGATTGCCGCGCCGGCCCGGCCTGCCGCCGCCACACCGCCGGCGCTGACCCGTGCTCCCGCCCTCGTCCGGCCCTCGGCCGCGCAGCCCGCACCAACGGGCGGCAGCTCGGCCGGCGCCGGTGTCGCCGAGGTGTTCGCGCCGCAGGGCACAGGGGCGAAGTCCACACCGACGAAGGGCACATGGGCGTCGACTACTCCCGGCCGGGCCACTGTGGGCCCTGCCGCCGCAGAGATCCGACGCGCGACTGCCCGCGGCAAGGTATCGGGCAGTGCCGCCGCGCTGCTGGACTGGCTGGGGTCCACCGGCAACCCGCTCAACCCGGAGGCCGCTCCGCTGGCCTGGACTGCCGCGGCCTTCACCCGCAGGGAGTTGCGGCCCGCGGCCGCAGCTTCCGCGCCGCGCGCAACGTCCACCGGCGAGGTCGCGAGGACCCGGGCCGTGCGCCTGTTCGGCAACGGCACCGCCGACCACCCCGACGCCGGCATCCTGATCGGCAACGGCTACAGCTATGACGCCACCAACTGCGCCGGACAGACCATCTGCAACGGCGGCAACGCCGGACTGTTCGGCAAGGGTGGCAATGGCTTCAACGGCGGCAACGGCGGTTCGGCGGGCTGGTTCGGCAAGGGCGGCAACGGTGGCGACGGCCTGCCCGGCCAGGACGGCGGAGACGGCGGTGCCGGAGGTCTCTTCACGGGCAGCGGCGGCAGCGGCGGCCGCGGCGGCA
>JAPOHV010000230.1 GCA_029979305.1 Mycobacteriaceae bacterium
CCAAGTACGCACCGGGTGAGGACTGCCAGACGTTCTGCCTCACCGAGGAGGAGGTCGCCAACGCCCGTCTCACGCCGCTGCCCACCACCTCACCGGACCAGAATTACTACTTCATCCCCACCGAGAACCTGCCACTGCTGCAGCCGCTGCGGTTGTTGCCGCTGATCGGCAATCCGCTTGCCGACCTCATCCAGCCGGTTCTGAAGGTGATCGTCGATCTGGGCTACGGGGATCCGGCGCACGGGTTCGAGACGGCCGTCCAGCCCATGGCCAACGTCCTGACCACCTTCGGCCTGTTCCCCGAGGTCAGCCCCCTTGAGGTGCTCGGTGACCTGGCGGCCGGCGTCGTCCAGGGCATAACCGACTTCATCGCCGCCTTCGGGCCGCAGGGGTCGATAGTCCGCGAACTCAGCGCGATCACGCTGCCACCGCCGCCGTCTTTCGCTCTGCCGAGCCCCGACAACATCATCACCGCCGTGCAGCAACTGATCACCACGGTGGCCGACGGCGTGTCCGGGGCGCTCGCCTCGCTGTACGCGGCACTGCTTCCGACCGCGGACATCGTCAACGCCCTCAGCGTGGCGCTGCCCGCCTACAACGCGGCGCTGGCACTGGAAGGCGTCAAGCAGATCCTCGCCGGCGACATCATCGGCGGCCTGGTTGCCACACTCGCCCTTCCGATCGCGGCCAGTGTTGGACTGGTGACCACCGCGACCCTGGTCGGCGGTCTGGTCTGGGCGCAAGCCATCGCGGGGATCTTCGGCATCACCATCGGCGCCTAGAACAGCGGCACCGTCGCCTGCAGCACAGCCTCGGTGAGCGCATCGCTGCGCAGGTGGGTGATCGCCAGATACTCGGGGTCGGCGACCATGCGGCTGAAAGCCTCCCGGCTCGGGTAGCGCACCAGCAGCACCGCGTCCCACGCCTGCCCGGCCTCAGCGACCACGGCCGTCGAGCCCTCCCCGGCGTAGATCACCTCCACGCCGTACCGCTCGGCGAACGTCTCGGCGAAGCGCCGCATGTACTCCTCGTAACTGCTCCGCTTTCCCTCGGCGAAGCGAAGGAGATTGAGCATCATCACCGGGCCGCCGGGGTCATCGGCCATGAAGCGCTTGAGGTCCTCGCCGGTGGGGTCGATCGCCATGGGAGCCTTCCTTGTCGTCTCGTCGAGAGTGTGTCGAGAGTGTGATGTCTGATTATCCGCGCAGCGACTTACAATCAGCACGCCCACCCGAGAGAACGGAAAACGGCGATGACGGCTGATCGACCTGCGTCACGGCGATGGGTCCAGGCCTCGGCGGTGGCAGCCGGTCTCGGTGCCGCCGCCCTGCTGGGTGGTGTGGGTATCGCCTCCGCGGCGTCCGGTGACGAGCCGGGCACCGACACCTCCGCGGCCCGTACCGATTCCGCCGCCCGCGCCTCGACCACGCGGACAGCCGGCCCGCGCTCCGCCGGCCGCGCGCAAGCGCCCCGCCCAGCGGCGGCGGTATCCGCTGAAACCGAATCCCGCGCGACACGTCCCGGATCGGGGAGCACCGCACAGCGCAATGCCACCCGGGTGACACGAACCGATCCCGCGGCCCGAACCGTCACAGCGCCCATCGCCACCCAGTCGGCGGCCTCCGCCATCACGGCGAATTGCCCACCCGGCCCGATCATGTCGGCGATCATCGCCGCGCAGGCCTACATCTACGGCTATCCGCTCATGGAGTACGAGCGGGTCCGGGCCGAGGCGCCCAGTCTGAACACTCTCATCAATCTGACCAGTTTCGCCAACCCCGATGTCGATCCGATCTGGCAGGCCATCGGCGGCGGCAAGCGCCCCAACGTCGACACCTTCTACTCGCTGGCCGAACTCGATCTCGCCGGCGGTCCGGTGCTGTTGTCCGTCCCTGACATGGGCACCAGGTACTACAGCTTCCAGCTGACCGACCCCTACACGAATACATCCGGCTACATCGGTTCGCGCACAACGGGTTCCGGACCGGGTACCTATGCCATCACCTGGCCCGGCGGCCCCGAGGTCGACGTCCCAGGAGCGACGGTGGTCGAGGTTCCCTACGCGAGCATGCTGATGCTCGGGCGCACATTGGCCGGCAATCTGCCCGACCAGCAGCGCGCGATCGAATTGATCCGTCAGTACACCCTGACCCCGACCGGTCCGACCGGCCCCAATGACGCGATCCTGCCGGCGAACAACTCAGGTATCGCCTTCCTCAACGCGATGAGCTTGGCGATCGCCCAGAACCCGCCGCCGGCCTAGGATGATCCGGAGCTGGCCAAGCTGGCCCGCATCGGGGTCGGACCGGGTCTGCAGGTCGCCGATGCCGGTCTCGGCCCGCTCTCGCTGCTGGCGGTGGAACTGTCGGTCAAGCTGACCGCCGCGCTGCTGCCGACGCTGGCGCAACTGCAGCAGACGGTCTCGGCCCTGCAGAACCGCGGCTGGGCCATCCCGAACGCCGATATCGGCGACTTCGGCACCGACTACCTGTTCCGGGCCGGGGTCGCCGAGGTGGGTCTGCTCGCCAACACCCAGGACGAGGCGATGTACGAGGCGGGCCTTCTCGACGCATGGTACGTGCCGCTGTTCACCGTGTTGCCGGCCAAGAATTACACGTTGAGTTTCGCGGCCGGCGAGCTGCCCCCCGCCGAGGCGTTCTGGTCGATCACCGTCTACGACGCCGAGGGGAAACTGGTGCCCAACGCTCTCGGCCGCTACAGCGTCAGCAACAGCCGGCCCGACGAACTCCGCTACCGCCCTGACGGATCGGTGGACATCATCTTCTCCCGCACCGATCCTCAGGATACGGGCGCGAACTGGCTGGC
>JAPOHV010000048.1 GCA_029979305.1 Mycobacteriaceae bacterium
GCGAAGACCGGCCGTGTCGACGAAACGCCATATCCGGCCGTCGAGTTCGATCAGCGAATCCACCTGGTCGACGGTGGTGCCGGCGACGTCGTGAACCACCGACCGCTCAGCGCCGGCCAACCGGTTCAGCAGCGAACTCTTGCCGACGTTGGGCTTACCCACCAGCGCCACCCGGCGCGGGCCGCCCGCAGCGGGCGCCGACTCCGACACCGCCGGAAGGACGGCGATCACGTCGTCGAGCAGATCGGCCACACCGCGGCCGTGGATCGCGCTGATCGGGTGCGGCTCCCCCATCCCCAGCGACCACAGCGCCGCGGCGTCGGCCTCACCCTTCTCGTTGTCCACTTTGTTTGCGGCCAGGAACACCGGTTTGCCCGAACGGCGCAGTATCCGCGCGGCGGCCTCGTCGCCGGCGGTGGCACCGACCACCGCGTCGACCACCAGGATCACCGCGTCGGCGGTCTGCATCGCCACCGACGCCTGCTCGGCGACCAACTGCTGCAAGCCTTTCGCGTCCGGCTCCCAGCCGCCGGTGTCCTGCACGACGAAGCGCCGGCCGTTCCACAGCGCGTCGTAGGACACCCGGTCGCGGGTGACGCCGGGAAGATCCTGCACGACTGCCTCGCGCCGGCCCAGGATTCGGTTGACCAACGTGGACTTGCCGACGTTGGGCCGCCCGACAATGGCCACCACCGGTGGCGGGCCGCCCGCTTCGGCCGACTCGTCGGCAATGCCGTCGTCGCCGAGGTCCCACTCGCTCTCGTCGGACCAGGTGCCGTCCTGACCTTCGGGACCGGTCACTGCACCGCCTCCGTCCGCTGCTCGACCAGATCACGCAGGTGCGCGATCACCTCGGTCTGGGTCATGTCACTGGTGTCGACGATCAGTGCGTCGTCGGCGGGACGCAACGGCGATACCTCGCGGGTCGAGTCCAGATGATCGCGGCGCCTCACGTCGGCCAGCACCGTCTCGTAGTCGGACGGCAGTCCGGCGGCGACGTTCTGGTCGTTTCGGCGCCTCGCGCGGGTCTCCGCAGACGCCGTCAGGAAGATCTTCACGTCCGCATCAGGCAGTACCACCGTCCCGATGTCCCGGCCTTCGACCACCACCCGATTACTGCCCGCCGCGACCTCGCGCTGCAGCCGAACCAGCCGGGCGCGAACCGCCGGAACCGCCGCCACCGCGGACACCGCGCGGGTCACATCATCGCCGCGGATCTGTGCCGAGACGTCCTCGCCGGCGAGAAAGGCCTGCTCCACCTCCGGGTCGAAGCCGACCGACAGCGGAACGTCGGCGGCCCCGGCGATCGCCTCCGGGTCATCCAGGTCGATTCCATCGCGCAGCATCGCCAGCGTGGCGATCCGGTACATCGCCCCGGTGTCGACATAGCGCGCACCGATCGCCCCCGCCAACCCCCTTGACACACTGGACTTTCCGGTACCTGCGGGACCGTCGATGGCGATCACCAGGCCGCTCACAGGCCGACCGCCTTGTACAGTTCGCCGACCTCTTTGCGGGTCAGCGGCCGGATACTGCCGGGGCGCTGTTCGCCAAGGGCAACCGAGCCGATATCAGTGCGCACCAGCGCCTGCACCGGGAAACCCACGGCGGCAAGCAGTCTGCGCACGATCCGCTTGCGACCCTCGTGCAGCGTCACCCGCACCAGGGTCTTGCCCGGCACGGCGTCCACGACGGCGAAATCGTCAACCGCGACCGGACCGTCGTCCAGCTCCACACCGGCGCGCAGCGTCTTGCCCAAGCCCCGGGGCACCGTCCCGGCCACGGTGGCCAGGTAGGTCTTGGGCACCTCGAAGGACGGATGCATCAACCGGTGGGCCAATTCGCCGTCGTTGGTGAGCAGCAGCAGGCCCTCGGTGTCGGCGTCGAGGCGGCCGACGTGGAACAGCTTCTTGTTGCCGCGAACCCGGTGCTCGACGAGGTCGCCGATGCACGGCCGGCCGCGGTCATCGGACATCGTCTAGTGCATGCCGTGCGGCTTGTTGACGGCCAGGTAGACCATCGAGTCGTCGAGCACGATCCGGGTGCCGTCGACGCGGATGTCGGCCTTCTCGGGGTCCACCCGGGTGCCCAGTTCGGTCACCACCCGGCCGTCGACCTCCACCCGGCCGTCGGTGATCATCCGCTCGGCCACCCGCCGGGATGCGATTCCGGCCTGCGACAGCACTTTCTGCAGCCGCACACCCTCGGGTTCAGCCATCGGTGTCGACGTCGAAGGCGATCGGTTTGTCCGGCTCCGCCCCGGCGGCCAGCTTGGCGAAACGCGGCTCGCTGTCCAGGCTTTCGGTCAGATCGTCGATCACGTCGACATCAGGCAGCAGCGGGGCGATGTCGGGCAGGTCGGTCAGCGACGACAGCCCCAGCCGCTCCAGGAACAGCTCGGTGGTGGAGAACGTGGTGGCCCCGGTGTCCGCGTCGGTCCCGGCCTCGGTGATCAGGCCGCGTGCGACCAGGGTCCGGATCACCGCGTCGACGTTGACCCCGCGTACCGCGCTGACCCGCGCCCGGGTCACCGGCTGCCGGTAGGCCACCACCGCCAGCGTCTCCAGCGCAGCGCGGGTCAGCTTGGAGCGTGCCCCGTCGAGCAGCAGTCGCTCGACGTAGGGCGCGAACCGCGAGCGGGTGTACATCCGCCAGCCGCCGCCGGCCTCGCGCAGGTCGATTCCGCTGTCACGCTCGGTCAGATCCGCGGCCATCCGCTCCAGAATCTCGGTGACGCGGTGCACCGGCTGCTCGGTGGCCGAGCCCAGCGTCTCGGCGCTGACCGGTGTGTCGACCACGAGCAGCAGCGCTTCCAGTATCCGGCCCAGCTCGTCGTCGTCGACGTCGTCGACGTAACCGGCGGCGTCCGCGTCCGCGGCATCGTCGTCCGCGACGTCGGCGGGCGGCTCCGGAAGATCGTCGGCGGGTTGCTCGCTCTGGTACTCCGTCATTGCTCTTCCCACTCGGCTCTAACCAGGTCTTCGTTCATCATGTCGTTGCCGGTCCACGAAACCTGCAGCATGCCAAGCGGTTCGGACTGCTCGAATGCTACCGCCCGGGCGCGGTACAGCTCGAGCAGCGCCAGGAAACGCCCGACGATCTGAATCGGCTCCGAACAGTCGGCCACCAGTTCGGAGAACGACGCCCAGGTTCCCAGCCCGCGGCGGTGCAGCATCTCCAGCAGCCGTTCCGCCTGCTCGGGCACCGACACCCGCGAGGCGTGCAGGTGGTCGGTGCCCACCATCGGCACCGGTCGGGGGGTGAACGCCGACGCGGCGATCTCGGCGAAGGTCTGCGGGTCGACGCCGATCATCACCTCCGGCAGCAGTTCGGCGAACCGATCCTCCAGAGCCACTGAGCGGGGATAGCTGCGCAGCGCCGCGGCCTCGAGTTCGGCGAACATCTCCGCCACATGCTTGAACGCGCGGTACTGCAGCAGCCGGGCGAACAGCAGGTCGCGCACTTCCAGCAGGGCGAGGTCCTCGGCGTCGTCGACCTCGCCGGCCGGCAGCAGCCGCGCCGCCTTGAGGTCCAGCAGGGTGGCGGCGATCACCAGGAACGCGGTGGTCTCGTCGAGTTCCAGCGCCGGCCCGATCTCGCGGGTGTAGGCGATGAACTCGTCGGTCACCTCGTGCAGCGCAACCTCGGTCACGTCCAGACGGCGGCCGAAGATCAGCTGCAGCAACAGGTCGAACGGACCCTCGAAATTGGTCAGCTTGACCCGGAAGCCCCGGCCTTTATCGGGGTCGTGTTCCACGCCCTTCTCGGGCGCCGCTTCGGTGGTCACTTCCCGAAGCGGTCGATGACCTCGCGGGCCAACGCGCGATACGCCTGTGCACCAGTCGATTTCGGCGACCACGTGGTGATCGGCTCGCCGGCCACGCTGGTCTCCGGGAAGCGGACGGTACGGGCGATGACGGTGTCGAACACCAGATCGCCGAAACGCTCCAGCACCCGGGCCATCACCTCGCGGGCGTTGACCGTGCGGGTGTCGAAGCGGGTGACCACGATGCCGCTGATCGCCAGCCGCGGGTTGAGGCGATCGCGCACCTTGTCGACGGTGTCGGTGAGCAACGCCAGCCCGCGCAGCGAGAAGAACTCGCACTCGGTGGGGATGATGACCCCGTCGGAACAGGCCAGCGCGTTGACGGTGAGCAGCCCCAGCGACGGCTGGCAGTCGATCAGCACGTAGTCGTAGCGGTCGAGCACCGGCCGCAATGCCCGGCCCAGCGTCTGCTCCCGGCCGACCTCGTTGACCAGCTGGATCTCGGCGGCGGACAGGTCGATGTTGCTGGGTACCAGGTCCATGCCGTCGACGCGGGTGTGGATCAGCACGTCCTCGATCCCCACCCGCGGTTCGACCAGCAGGTTGTGCACGGTGTGGGCCAATTCGTAGTGGGGCACTCCCAGCCCGGCCGACAGCGCGCCCTGCGGGTCGAGGTCGACCAGCAGCACTTTGCGACCGTACTCGGCCAGCGCGGCGCCCAGATTGATGGTCGAGGTGGTCTTGCCGACGCCGCCCTTCTGGTTGCACATCGAGATCACCACCGCCGGACCGTGGCTGGTCAACGGTTGTGGGGTCGGGATGGCGCGGGGCGGCCGGCCGGTCAGGCCCACCGGAGCGCTGTCTTGCTCGTCGGTCACGCCTCAACTCCTCGACCGGCCCCCCGGATCAGGCGAACCGGCGGCGTGGCGAACATCGGCGCAAAGTCTATCCATGCCCCCCGGCCCGGGGTGGGCGCATGGCCGTTAAGGACGACATCGGCGCTCCTGCGCTGGTCGCTGCGGTGCCGAGCGCCCGCTCTCACGCCCGCGGGTGGGCTCCCGCCCAGACCTCCCGCAGCGCGTTGACCGTCACCAGCGTGTAGATCTGCGTGGTGGTCACCGAGGCGTGGCCGAGCAGTTCCTGCACCACCCTCACGTCGGCGCCGCCGTCGAGCAGATGGGTGGCGAACGAGTGACGCAGCGTGTGCGGCGACACCGCCGCGCTGATCCCGGCCCGTTCGGCGGAGTCCTGCAGCACCTGCCAGGCGCTCTGCCGCGACAGCCGGCCGCCGCGGGCGTTGAGAAAGACGGCGGGCCCCGGCACGGCAGCGGAGCGGCGCGGGGACGACCCTCCGCCGCGGCGGGCCAGGTCGGGGCGGCCGCGCACCAGGTAGGCGTCCAGCGCGGCGATCGCCGGGCGGCCCACCGGCACCAGTCGCTGCTTGCCGCCCTTGCCTCTGAGCAGCACCGAGCGGGCGTGGGTGTCGAGGTCATCGACGTCGAGGCCGACGGCCTCGGAGATGCGCGCCCCGGTCGAGTACAGCAGCTCCAGCAGCGCCCGGTTGCGCAGCGTCAGCGGCCCGTCGCTGGGAGAGTCGCCGCCGGCGCCCTCGAGTAGGGCCAGCACGTCGTCGAGCGACAGACTCTTGGGCAGCCGTCGGCTGGGGGTCGGCGGTTTGACCGCCCGCGCCACGTCGAGGTCCAGGATCCCCTCGGCGGCGGCGAAGCGGTGCAGCCCGCGCACGGCGATCAGCGCCCGGGCGGCCGAGACCGCCGCCAGTGCGGCGGCACCGGTGTCCGGGTCGCCCTTGCGCAGCGCGACGAGGAACTCGCTGACGTCGGTCTCGCTGACCTCGCGCAAGTCGCTGATCCCGCGCAGCGTCAGGTGCTCGACGTAGCGGCGCAGGTCTCGCCGGTAGGAGCTGATGGTGTTCGCGGCGACCCCGCGCTCGATGGTCAGGTGGTCGAGGTATCCCTGTACCTGGCCGTCGAGTGCTGCCGCAAACGTGGTCATCGCCGGGCCTTCCGCGCGGCGAACGCCGACGGCCGGTCCGGCCACGCCGCGTCGAGGTCGCGGGTCGGCTTGCCGTCGACGATGACGGCATGCGCGGCCAGCACCCCGGCGACCGCCGTGGCGTTGACGATCTCACCGGCCATCACCCGGTCCACCGCCTGGCGCAGTCCCAGCCAGTGCACGGTCAGGTCGGCCTCCTCGTGGTCGGCCTCGGGGCGGCCCACGTGGTCCAGCCCGCGGGCCAGGTAGACCCGGATCGACTCGTCGCAGAAACCCGGCGAGGACGCCACGTCGACCAGCACCCGCCAGTCCCGCGCCACCAGGCCGGTCTCCTCACGCAGTTCCCGGGCGGCGGCGACCGCCGGGTCCTCGCCCGCCTCGTCGAGCAGTCCCGCGGGCAGCTCCCACATCCGCCGGCCCAGCGAGTGGCGGTACTGGTACACCATCGCCAGTTGCCCGTCGTCGTCGACCGCGGCCACCGCCACCGCACCGTAATGCTCGACGACCTCGCGGATCGCGGTCACGCCGCCGGGCATGCGCACCTCGTCGGTGCGAAGGGCGATGATCGCCCCCGTGAACACGGTTTCGGTTGAGACCGTGTCGAATTCGTGTTCAGCCACGGGCGCGGTCCGCCACCGGCTGCACCGCCTCGGAACCGCGCGGGCCGTCGGGGTGCTCGGTGCCGTTCGCATGCTGCTCCGGGATCTCCACCGGCAACCGTTCGGCCGCCTTGTAGTCGATGGCCGCCCCGATGAACGCGGCGAACAGCGGGTGCGGCCGGGTGGGCCGGCTCTTGAGTTCGGGATGGGCCTGGGTTCCCACCAGGAACGGGTGGACCTCGCGGGGGTATTCGACGAACTCCACCAGGTGCCCGTCCGGCGAGGTGCCGGAGAACCGAAGACCGCTCTGGGCGATCCGGTCGCGGTAGGCGTTGTTGACCTCGTAGCGGTGCCGGTGCCGCTCGGACACGGTGGTGGAGTCGTAGGCCTGCGCGACCACCGACCCGTCCTCAAGCACCGCGGGATAGGCGCCCAACCGCATCGTGCCGCCGAGGTCGGCCTCGCCCGCCACCACGTCGCGCTGATCGGCCATGGTGGAGATCACCGGATCGGTTGTGGCGGGGTCGAACTCGGCGGAGTTGGCCTCCGAAAGCCCCACCGACCGGGCGGCCTCGATGACGATGCACTGCAATCCGAGGCACAGGCCCAGCAACGGCAGGCCGCGGTGGCGGGCGTAGCGGATGGCGCCGATCTTGCCCTCGATACCACGGATACCGAAGCCGCCGGGGATCAGCACGCCGTCGACGTCACCGAGCATCGCGGAGGCACCCGCTTCGGTCTCGCAGTCGTCGGATGCCACCCAGCGCATCTCGACCTTGGCGCGGTGGGCGAACCCGCCCGCGCGCAGCGCCTCGGTCACCGACAGGTAGGCATCGGAGAGATCGATGTACTTGCCCACCAGAGCAATTCGCACCGTCTCGTGCGGATCGTGGACTCGGCGCAGCAGGTCATCCCAGGTGGTCCAGTCCACGTCGCGGAACGGCAGGTTCAGCCGGCGGACCACGTAGGCGTCGAGTTCCTCGCGGTGCAGCACCTTGGGGATGTCATAGATCGACGGGGCGTCCGGGGTGGAGATCACGCCGTCGATGTCGACGTCGCACATCAGCGCGATCTTGTCCTTCAGCGCCTCGGGAACCGCGCGGTCGCAGCGCAGGATCAGCGCATCCGGCGTGATACCGATACTGCGCAGGGTGGCCACCGAGTGCTGGGTGGGCTTGGTCTTCAACTCCCCCGACGGCGCCAGGTACGGCACCAGGGACACATGCAGGAAGAAGCAGTTCTCCCGGCCCACTTCGTGCCGGACCTGACGGGCGGCCTCCAGGAACGGCTGTGACTCGATGTCGCCGACGGTACCGCCGACCTCGGTGATGACCACGTCGGGACGGCGGCCACTGGAGTCGGGTTCAGCCATCTCCAGGATGCGGTTCTTGATCTCGTCGGTGATGTGCGGGATCACCTGGACGGTGTCGCCGAGGTACTCGCCGCGGCGTTCCTTGGCGATGACCGTCGAATACACCTGGCCGGTGGTCACATTGGCCGACCCGGACAGGTCACGGTCCAGGAAGCGCTCGTAGTGGCCGACGTCGAGGTCGGTCTCGGCGCCGTCCTCGGTGACGAACACCTCGCCGTGCTGGAACGGGTTCATCGTTCCGGGGTCGACGTTGAGGTACGGGTCGAGTTTCTGCATGGTCACCGACAGCCCACGGGAGATGAGCAACTGACCCAGACTGCTGGCGGTCAGGCCCTTGCCCAGCGAGGAGACGACGCCGCCGGTGACGAAGAGATGCTTGGTCGCGGCCTGGGGGTGCTTGCGCAATGCGGGCAAGAGCGGCCTCCGTGACGACGGCGCAGGGCTTTGTGGTTACCGCCCCGACCAGCGGCGATGACGCGCCGGACGGTTCGGCTGGGGCCTGCCGACCCACGGACACTCACCCTAACACCGACCCCGCCAACCCGGCGCTGACACACCGCGTGAGGCTACGTCACCCAGCCGCGGACCCACACCGAGAACTGCTGCCAGTAGGTGGTCAGCCAGTCGATGACGGCGGTGTCGGAGCGCGACACCCACAGCGCGGCGATGACGGCCAGCAACACCGCCATCACCAGCAGCGCGATCGCGCCGCCGGAGATGTGGCTGCGGTACAGCGTCGCAACGGCTTTCGCGTCGACGATCTTCTCGCCGACCTTCAGCCGGGTCAGGAAGGTCGACGGGTTGCTCTGCACCCGGGTGCGGTCGAAGAACTCCTCGATCCGCGCCGACTGCCCGGCGGTGACGATCAGCGAGGCGCCGTGGTGGTCGACCAGCAGCAGCGCCAGATCGGCCGCCGAACCCGCGGCCGGGAACGTCATGGCCCCGATGCCCAGGTCCTGGATGCGCTCCAGTCCGCTGGCGTGGCCGTCGGCGTCGGCGGGAAGCACCACCTGCGCCCCTGACCGGAGCACGTCGGCACTCATCTGGTCGGGGTTGCCGACGATGAGCTGGGGGCGGTAGCCGGCGCCGCGCAGGATGTCCGCACCCGTGCCGACACCGACCAGGACCGGCTGATACTCCTTGATGAACGGCTTGAGCGCCTTGAGGTCCTCGGCGGCGCCCGGTCCGTCGGCCACCACGACGACGTGGCGGCGGTAGACGTCGACGTCGATGTCGGGGATGCCGATGCCGTCGATCAGCAGCGGGCTCTCGCTGCGGATGAACTCGATGGTGTTACCCGCGAAGGCCTCGAGATGAGCGACCAGCCCCGTCTTGGCGTCGTGCATAAGGTCGGCGATCTCTTCGTCGGTGCGCTCGACCCCGTGCACCAGCAGCCGGTCGCCGGAGTAAACCCCGCCGTCGTTGAGGCGGATCTTGGCGCCGTCCTTGATCTTCTTGAAGATCTCCGGCCCGGCGTTGTCGATGAGCTTGATGTTGTTGGCCACCAGCACCTCGGGTCCGAGGTTGGGGTAGCGGCCCGAGATCGACGGGGCGGCGTTCACCACGCCGACCACGCCCGCCTCGACCAGGGCGTCGGCGGTCACCCGGTCGAGGTCGAGGATGTCCAGCACGGCGATATCGCCCGGACTGAGCCTGCGCAGCAACCGGTCGATGTCACGGTCGACCCGGGCGGCACCGATGATTCCGGGGCGGGCTGTTGATCTGGAGAGCAGCTTCATGCGAGCGATTCTGTCGGCGCGGCGTGGTATCGGCGGGTAGGCGCGCCGTAACAACAGCCCCAGAAGTCACTTTGTGTCACATCAGTAACACACGACCTGGGGGCTGCTCAGGGCGCGTCGCGGTCGGACCGGGCGGCGTCGAGCAGTTCGCGGGCATGCGCCCGGCCGGTGTCGGACTCCCCCAGTCCGGCCAGCATGCGGGCCAGCTCGGCGACCCGCTGCTCGTCGTCGAGTCGGCGCACCTCGCTGGCCGCACCGGCGCTGTCGACCACGAGATGGGTGTCGGCGTAGGCGGCGACCTGCGGCAGGTGGGTGACGACGATGACCTGGTGGCTGCGGGCCAGCCGGGCCAGCCGGCGGCCGATCTGGACCGCGGCACGCCCGCCCACCCCGGCGTCGACTTCGTCGAAGACCATCGTGGTGCCCTCGGCGGAGGCCGCCAGCACCACCTCCAGTGCCAGCATCACCCGCGACAGTTCCCCGCCCGAGGCGCTGCGGGCCAACGGCAGCAGGTCGGTGCCGCGGTGCGCGGTGAACCCGAACTCGACCAGGTCCACCCCTTCCGAACCCGCGTGCACGATGTCACCGGAGGGCAGCCGCAGCGGGGCGGAGTCGTCGTCACGGGCCGGCAGGGTCGCGACGTTGACCCGGAAGTCGGCGTCGGCCATCGCCAGGCCGGACAGCTCGGCGGTGACCGCCTCGGCCAACCCCCGGGCCGCGGCCGACCGCACGCCGGACAGTTCGACCGCTGCGGCGCCCACCCGTGCCGCCAGTTCGTCGACCCGGCGGGACAGCCCGGCCAGCGCCTCCTCGGAGACGTCGAGCTGGGCCAGCCGTCCGCGTGCCGCAGCGGCCCAGCCCAGCACACCGTCGACGTCGGCGGCGTACTTGCGGGTCAGGCTGCGCAACTGGGCCTGCCGGGCCAGCTTGGTCTCCAAAGCGCTTGCATCCGTTGGCAAGTCGGCGAGGAAACGGCCGAGCTCGGAGCCGACGTCGCCGACCACCGCGAGCACGTCGGTGAGCTGATCGGCCAGCCCGCCCAGCGCGTCGTCCCCGCTCGACACAAGCACGGCGGCGGCCCGGCCGAGGGCGGCGGTGGCCGAGTGGCCGTCGCGGTCCTCGCCATCGGGTCCGGTCAGCGCGTCGCGCGCACCGGCCGCGGCCTCGCGCACCGCGTCGAGTTCGGACAGCCGCCGGATGTCGGCCACCAGCGCCTCGTCCTCGCCGGGCGCGGGGTCGACGGCGTCGATCTCGGTGAGCGCGAACTTCAGCCGGTCGGCTTCCTGGGCCATCTCGCGGGCGCGGTTGGACCGGTCGACCAGGTCCCGGCGGGCCACCAGCCATTCGTCACGAAGTTTGCGGTAGCGCTCAACGGCGACCGCGGCGCCGGCGAAACGATCCAGCGCCCCGCGCTGCTCGTCGGGCCGCATCAGCCGCAACTGGTCGTTCTGGCCGTGCAGGGTGAGCAGCCCGGTGGTGAACCCGGTCAGCGTCTTGGCCGGCACGCTGCGCCCGCCGAGATAGGCCCGCGACGGGCCGTCCCGGCTGACCGAGCGGAGCGCGATGATGCTGCCGTCGTCGTCGCGGTCGGCTCCGGAGGACTCCAGGATCTCGTCGACCTGCGCCCCGACCAGCGGGTCGACGTCATCGGTGCTGAACCGGCCCTCTACCACCGCGCGGTCGGCTCCCGAACGCACCCGGGTGGCGTCGGCCCGGGCGCCGCCGAGCAGATGCAGCCCGGTGACCACCATGGTCTTGCCGGTTCCGGTTTCGCCGGTCAGCACGGTCAGCCCGCGGTCGAACTCCGCGGTGGCCGAGCCGATCGCGCCCAGCGCCTCGATCCGGATCTCGGCGAGCATCTACTGCTCGCGCCAGCTGGTCACCGGCAGCCGGAACTTGCGCACCAGCCGGTCGGTGAACGGCGCACTGTCCAGCCGCACCCACTTCAGCGGGGTCCGGCATTTGGTCACCTGCAGCCGCGCCCCGGCCGGCACCGGCCCCTCCCGCCGGCCGTCGCACAGCACCACCGCGTCGGGGTCGTCGCGGTCGAGGTCGACGGTGATCACCGCGTTGGGGTTGGTCACCATCGGCCGGGCGAACAGTGCGTGCGCGTTACTGGGCACGACGATGATCGCCTCCAGATCCGGCCAGACCACCGGACCGCCCGCGGAGAACGCATAGGCCGTCGACCCGGTGGGACTGGAGATCAGCACCCCGTCGCAGCCGAACGCCGACACCGGCCGGCCGTCAATGGCCACCACGACACCCAGCACGCCCTGGTGGGTGCCCTTCTCCAGGCTGGCCTCATTCAGCGCCCAGCCCCGGTAGAGCACGGTGTCAGCCTGGGTGACCACCACGTCGAGGCTCATTCGGTCCTCGATGCGGTAGTCGCGGGCGATCACATGCTCGAGGATGGTGTCGATGGCTTCCGCCTCGGCCTCGGCCAGGAAGCCGATGCGGCCGAGATTGACTCCCAAAACCGGGATTTCGGCGTTGCGGGCCAGTCCGGCGGCACGGAGGAAGGTGCCGTCGCCGCCGAGCACCAGAACCAGCTCGCACCCCTGCGCGGCACGCTCGTCGGCATCGACCACCTCGATGTCGGCGCCACTGGACCGAAGCTCGTCGGGGTCGAGGTGCAAACCCTCGGCGGCATCGCGAGCCAACACACGTAACCGGATATCGTTGTCCCCCAGCGTTTTAGCGACCCGGCGTGCTGTCTCCCGAGCTTCGTTACGGCCGGTGTGCACCACCATCAGAATGGTTCTCACTGCGGGCCCTCCGCGACGGCTCGGCGTACCTCGGCGTCCAGTGCCTCTCCGGCCAGCCCCGGCGCGGTGCGCAGCAACAGGAAGTACTCGACGTTGCCCGACGGCCCGGGCAGTGGGCTGGCGGTCACCGCGGCGGTGTTCCAGCCGAGTTCGGCGGCCCGGTTGGCGACGGCCAGCACCGCCCCGGCCCGCAATCCCGGATCGCTGACCACACCGCCGGAGCCCACCTGGCCTCGACCGACCTCGAATTGCGGCTTCACCATCGGAACGATATCGGCGCGCGGGTCCGCGCACGCGGTTAGTGCGGGCAGCACTGTGCACAGCGAGATGAAGGACAGGTCGGCGACGACGAGGTCGACGGGGCCGCCGATCGCGTCGGGGGTCAGGTCGCGGACGTTGGTCCGCTCTATGACCCGCACCCGGGGGTCGGAGCGCAGCGACCAGGCCAACTGGCCGTAGCCGACGTCGACAGCCGCCACCTCGGTCGCGCCGCGGTCCAGCAGCACCTCGGTGAACCCGCCGGTCGACGCACCCGCGTCCAGGGCACGCCGGCCGCGCACGTCGATGGCGAAGGCGTCGAGCGCCCCGATGAGCTTGTGCGCCCCACGGGAGACCCACCCCCGCTCCCCGGGATCCTCGACGGCGATCCGGGCGGTGAGCGAGACCGCCGTGGCGGGCTTGGCGGCCGGCAGCCCGTCGATGGTGACCCGGCCGGCGCCGATCATTTCGGCGGCCTGCTGCCGGGAGCGGGCCAGACCCCGGCGGACCAGTTCGGCGTCGACCCGGGCGCGCCGCGTCATGGGCCGATCAGCCCTTCTCGACCGATTCCAGCGCGTCGACCAGCATCTGGTGCGCTTCCTCGAGACGGCGTCCGACGTTGTCGATGTCGGCGACGTCGAGCGTGTCGGCGTCGGGGTCGATCCGGGGCAGCTCGGCCAGTGCGGCGTCGACCCGGGCGCGGACCTGGTGGGGATCGGTGTTCATATCGGAGATCACGCTAGCCGATCGGCGCCGGTCAGCAGTGACCAGCGCTGCAGCGCGGCGCGGGCGGCGGCGTCGCCGGCCCGGACCCCGACGTCATCGCCGGCCTCCCAGACGGCGCGGGCGGTGGCCCGCACCACCGACAGCCCGTCCGGGCCGGGATCCCGCCCGGTCGCGGTGACGGTCACCGACCCGTCCGTGACGGCGGTGTGCCAGCCGGGGTGGGCGGCGATCGCCAGCGTGCCGGCCTCGTCCAGCAGGCAGCGCAGGTCGGCACCGAGGTAGTCGGGCCGCTCGCCGGGCCCGGCGTACACGGCGTCGCGAGCGGTGCTGACCCCGGTCAGCACCATCAGGCCGGGCAGGCCGGCGGCGACGGCTCCGGCGATATCGGTGTCGAGCCGGTCGCCGACCACCAGCGGGCTGCGGAAGTCGCCACGGGCCAGCGCGTCATGCATCAGTCCCGGGGCCGGCTTGCCGGCCACCAGCGGCTGCTGGCCGGTCGCGGCACGCAGCGCCGCGACCAGGGATCCGTTTCCGGGCAGCAGGCCGCGTTCGGTGGGCAGCGTCGGGTCGAGATTCGAGGTGACCCACAGCGCCCCGGATCTGATGGCCAGCGCCGCCTCGGCGAGTTCGGGCCACCCGATCTCCATCGACAGACCCTGGACGACGGCCACCGGTTCATCGGCGAACAGCCGGACCGGGCGCAGCCCGACGGCGGCCACCTCCCCGGCCAGTGCCTCGGTCCCGACGACGAGCACCTTCGAGCCGGCCGGGATCCGGCGGGCCAGCAGCCCTGCCGCGCTCTGGGCGCTGGTCACCACGTCCTGAGGAGTCGCGGTGAACCCGAGCTCGCGCAGGTGCGCGGCGACTTCGTCGGCCGATCGGGTGGCGTTGTTGGTGACGTACAGTGCGCGAGCGGTGACATCGCTCAGGGTCTCGACCGCGCCCGGGGTCGGCGCGTGGCCGCGGAACAGCGTCCCGTCGAGGTCGAGCAGCAGGCAATCATGCTGCTGCGCAAGGCAACCGGCCGATGGCGGCATCTCAGCTGAGCTCGTCGATCCGGTCTTCGGCGTCGGTGACGCCGTCGACGTCCGCCGCGGCCGAATGCACGAACCACTGCACCGCATCGTCGGTACGGCCCAACGCCAGCAGGGTTTCGGCGTAGGCGTAGAACAGCCGGGCCGGGGTGGTGCCGGTGCGGTCGGGGTCCGGCGGGGGTGACGAGAGCACCGCCATCGCCTGGTCGAGGTGGCCCAGGTCGGCCCGGGCGCCGGCGACGACGATGCGCATCTCGTCGGCGTCGTCGCCGGTGAGCTGGGCGGCCTCGGGGCTGCGGGCGAGCTCGATCGCCCGCTCGGGACGGCCCACGCCGCGCTCGCAATCGGCGATCAGCGGGAGCAGTTGAGACTTGGAACCCATCCGCCGGGCGGCCCGGAACTCCGAGAGCGCCTGCGCCCAGTCCCCGCAGTGGTAGGCGGCGATACCGACGGCTTCCCGGATGGCGGCGATGCGGCCGGACCGGCTGCGGGCGGCCTGGGCGTGCGCGAGCGCGGCCTGCGGATCCTCGTCGAGCAGTTCGCCGGCGGCGACGAGGTGCCGGGCGACGGTGTCGGCGGTGGCGCGGTCCAGCGTGGACAGCTCGGCCCGGATCTCCGGCGACAGCTGCTTGGCCTCGACGGTCGGCGGGATCGCCGGACCGTGCCGGGTGGGCTCGTCGGGGTTGTCGGCGACGTGCGCCGGCCGGGGGCCGCGGGACTGTTCGGGTC
This sequence comes from Mycobacteriaceae bacterium, assembly GCA_029979305.1. GTDB lineage: Bacteria > Actinomycetota > Actinomycetes > Mycobacteriales > Mycobacteriaceae > Mycobacterium. Next base: position 15,005 of record JAPOHV010000048.1, read on the forward strand.
TGGGGCGGCGCGGCGCCGGGGAATTCCGGCGGGTCGGGCCGTTACGCCCCGGGCCGGCAGGACGGCGCGGCGGGCGGCCGCCGTCGCCGGGTGTGTTGTCGACCATCGGATCGAGGATACGGGGGTGCGAGCAGGCTCAGTTGATCTGTTCGATCTGCTGGGTCCTGACCGCCAGGCCGATCATGGCGATGTAGAACACGATGCCCAGGATCCACAGGACGACGCCGATGATCCCGAGGATGAAGCCGGCCTGCGCCTGCCCGCGGCCGCTGAGCTGGCCTCCCGACGCGTCGATCTCACGCATCGACTTGCGGCCGAGCCAGATCGCGAACGGTGAGGCCGCCCCGCAGCACAGCAGGCCGACGAGGCCGAGGATGAGCGCGGTCATCGACTGGGGGTGGGCGGGCGGCACCGGGTAACCGCCCACCGGGTAGCCGGCCATCGGATAGCCGGCCGGCGGGTACGGCGCGTAACCGGGCGGCGGGGGCGGCGGGTAGGGCTGACCGTAGCCACCGGGCGGGGGCGGCGGATAGCCGTAGCCGGCCGGGGGCTGCCCGAACCCGGGGTCGTACGGCGGCACCGCCCCGTAGGGTGGCTCGGCAGCGGGCGGGGTGCCGTACGCGGGATCGGGCGGCGGGTTGCCGTACGGCGGATCGACGGGCGGCTGGTCTCCCGGTGGCATCGTCATGAGTGCGGAGTCTGACAGCAATCGCAGCGGAATTCAATTCCGCCCGTAATTCTCGGCATGGATAAACCCTGGATAAACAAATGCCTGGGCCCCCCAATTGGTATTGGGGGGCCCAGGACTTAATGTGTGTTCGGCGGTGTCCTACTTTTCCACCCTGTTGGGTAGTATCATCGGCGCTGGTAGGCTTAGCTTCCGGGTTCGGGAGGGGACCGGGCGTTCCCCTGCCGCTATGGCCGCCGTAACTTTATGTAAATTGTGGTTTGCCCTGCCGGTGCCCCTTTTTTGTGTGTGGGGTGTTTTGGTGGTGGGGTGTGGTGTTTTTTGGTGATGTGTGGTGTGGTTGCGAGTTTTGTGTGTTTTTGTAAGTTTTCGGCCGGTTAGTGCCAGTTCCCTGAACCCATTGCTGGGCGTGTAGGTCTGGTCTATCGATCCCGTGGTCTGCGGGGGGCCTTATCCCACTTGATGGGTGAGAAGCCTGGTCTTGGAGAAGGTTTCCCGCTTAGATGCTTTCAGCGGTTATCCTGTCCGAACGTGGCTATCCAGCCGTGCCCCTGGTGGGACAACTGGTGTACAAGAGGTTCGTCCGTCCCGGTCCTCTCGTACTAGGGACAGCTTTCCTCAAGCTTCTGACGCGCGCGGCGGATAGAGACCGAA
>JAPOHV010000016.1 GCA_029979305.1 Mycobacteriaceae bacterium
GACGAGGTCGGGATCGCAGTTGGTGTCGAGGATCGCGATGACGGGGATGCCCAACTTGCGGGCCTCGCCGACGGCGATGTGCTCCTTGTTGGTGTCGACGACCCACACCGCCGAGGGCACCTTTTTCATGTCGCGGATGCCACCGAGGCTGCGCTCGAGTTTGTTCTTCTCCCGGGTCAGGCCCAGGATCTCCTTCTTGGTGCGGCCCTCGAACCCGCCGGTCTGCTCCATCGCCTCCAGTTCCTTGAGCCGCTGCAGGCGTTTGTGGACGGTGGCGAAGTTGGTCAGCATCCCGCCCAGCCAGCGCTGGTTGACATACGGCATGCCGACCCGCTTGGCCTCCTCGGCGATGGGCTCCTGGGCCTGCTTCTTGGTGCCCACGAACAGCACGCTGCCGCCGTGGCCGACGGTCTCCTTGACGAACTCGTAGGCCTTGTCGATGTAGGTCAGCGTCTGCTGCAGGTCGATGATGTAGATGCCGTTGCGGTCGGTGAAGATGAACCGCTTCATCTTGGGATTCCAGCGACGGGTCTGGTGCCCGAAGTGGGTGCCGCTGTCAAGCAGCTGCTTCATGGTCACAACAGCCATACCGGCGATACCTCTTATGTTGTCGGTTGCCGCCCGGCGACGGGTGAAGCCGGGCCCTGGCGCCTGCGCGCACACCGACCCGCCTTTCGGCGGGACCAACCGGTGGGCGCGGCATGTGCCGGTTGCGGCACTGCACTCAGACGCGCGAAGTCAGCCCGCTTGAGCAGGCTGCGGGGAGAAGTTTACACACAGCACGGCGCTGATCCCCAATCCACGACCGTCGGCCGGCGCGGACCGCGCCGCCCGCGGTGAACTGGACGAATGCGTGCCATTGCCGTGCTTGCCGGGTTGCTGGTGTCCGCCCCCGTCGGGCGGGCCGACGACGTGCGGCTGCTCTGGCCGCTGCAGCCGCCGTCGGTGACGCGGGCGTTCGACGCCCCGCGGCCCGACTGGCAGCGCGGCCACCGCGGGGTGGACCTGGCCGGACGACCGGGGCAGCCGGTCTATTCCGCCGGCCCGGGGACGGTGGTGTTCGCCGGCTCGCTGGCCGGGCGGCCGGTGATCTCCGTGGCGCACGCCGGCGGTTTGCGGACCAGCTACGAACCGGTCGAGGCGGCGGTACGGGCCGGTCAGCGGGTTGGCGCCGGGTCCGCGCTGGGCCGGCTCATGCCCGGGCATCCGGGCTGTCCGACGGCGGCATGTCTGCACTGGGGAGCGATGTGGGGACCCGCGCAACACGCCGACTACGTCGACCCGACGGGGCTGCTGCAGGTCACACCGGTGCGGCTCAAACCGCTGATCGGTTGAGGTCAGGCCCGCGGATGGGCCTGGTCGTGGACAGCACGCAACCGGGCCACCGTGACGTGGGTGTAGAGCTGGGTGGTGGCCAGCGTGGAGTGACCCAGCAGCTCCTGGACGACCCGCAGGTCCGCACCGCCCTCCAGTAGGTGGGTGGCAGCGCTGTGGCGCAGGCCGTGCGGGCCGATGTCGGGGGCGCCATCGACCGCCGACATCGTTTGATGTACCACGGTGCGGGCCTGCCGGGGATCAAGCCGCCGCCCGCGGGGGCCGAGCAGAAGGGCGGCTCCGGAGTCTGCGTTGACCAGGGCCGGGCGGCCGTCGGCCAGCCAGTCGCTCAGCGCGGCCAGCGCCGGGCGGCCGAACGGGACGGTGCGTTGCTTGTTGCCCTTGCCGAGCACCCGCAGCAGCCGCCGGCCGGTGTCGACGTCGTCGACATCCAGACCGCACAGCTCGCTGACCCGGATACCGGTCGCGTAGAGCATCTCCACGATCAGCTTGTCCCGCAGGGCCAGCGGGTCACGCTGCTGGGCGCCGAGATCGGCAGCGGCCATGGCGGCGAGCGCCTGATCCTGACGTAGCACCGCGGGCAGGGTGCGACGCGCCTTCGGCACCTGCAGCCGGGCCGCCGGGTCAGCGGCCAGCAGTCCCCGACGGGTCGCCCATGCGGTGAAGGTCTTGATCGCCGAGGTGCGCCGCGCCAGCGTGGTGCGCGCCGCCCCGCCGGCGGCCTGCGCGGCCAGCCAGGCCCGCAGCAGCGGCAGGTTGAGGCCGTCGAGACCGCTGAGCGGGGCGCGTTCGTCGAGGAAGGCGAACAGCGATCGCAGATCGGCCAGGTAAGCCCGGCGAGTGTGCTCCGAACGGCCTCGTTCGAGTGCCAGATGTTCGGCGTACTCGTCGAGGATCGTCTGGGCGGCGGCGCTCACCCCCCTACCGTGGCAGACGCCGGCGAATGTCCACGCGAGCGGGCGTGGCGTGTCGGTGGCTTAGCCGTTCCGGCGCCGCCACCAGCTGCGGCGGGCAGGGGCGGACTCCCCGGCGGCATGTCCGTCGCACCACTGGCCGGCCGGCACGCCGCGCTTGACCGCGTCGACGTGCATACCGCATCCGGCCCAGGTGGTCTTTCCGCAGACCCGGCAGTTGGTGGCGCGGCACATCGGGATTCTCCTCACGGGTCGGCGTCGATCTGGCTTCCTGTATACCATACCCCCTATGGTATTAATCGGGCTGACAGCTGCCTTCACCGGGAAAGGATGACCGACGTTGAAAACAGTCCTGCGCGTACTGAAGCGGTACTGGGTGCTCACGATGGTCCTGGTTGCCCTGCTGGCAGCGGTGGCGGTCGTTGGCCGGCTGCGGACCTTCTTCGACTCCGACAAGCCCTACCTCGCCGCGTCGCAGCCGGCCGACGACATCCGGCCCATCAACACCAAGCGGGTCACCTACGAGATCGTCGGTCCGCAGTATGCCTCGGGCCGGGTGAGCTACCTCGACGTCAACGGCAAGACAGTGGAGGCCGGCTTCACCTCATTGCCGTGGTCGGTGACGGTGAGCACCACCGACCCCGGCGTGCTGGCCAATGTGGTCGCCCAGGGCGACGCCGCGGAACTGGGCTGCCGCATCCTCGTCGACGACAAGTTGGTCGCCGAGGACCATGCCGAAGGTCGCGATGCCCTGGCCTTCTGTCTGGATAAGGCAGCATGAGCGCGCACGGCGGTGACTCGCGGACGTTCTTCCCACGGACGGTCCGGGCGCTCGCGGTCCCGATCATCCTCATCTGGGTGGTCTTCACCGCGGTGACGAATCTGCTTGTCCCCCAGGTCGAGAAAGTCGGCATGGCCAACGCCGTGTCGATGTCGCCCCAGGACGCCCCGGCGGTGATCGCCGCCAAGCGAATGGGGCAGAAGTTCGGCGAGTCCGAGTCCGACAGCATCGCGATGGTGGTGCTGGTCGGTGATCAGCCGCTCGGCGACGACGCCCACCGCTATTACGACACCATGGTGGCGAAGTTCGAGGCCGACGACGAACATGTGGAGCACGTCCACAACTTCTGGGGCGACATGATCACCGCCGCCGGGGTGCAGAGCAGTGACGGCCATGCCGCCTATGTCCAACTCAACCTGGCCGGCGATCAGGGCAGCACCCAGGGCAACAAGTCGGTCGACGCCGTCCGCGAGATCATCCACGACACCCCACCACCGCCGGGGCTGCACGCCTATGTGACCGGACCGGCACCGCTGACCACCGATTCGCTGGAGGCCAGCGACCGCGGGATGATCAAGATGACCGTGGTCACGATGATCGTGATCACCATCATGCTGGCGCTGGTGTACCGCTCGGTCAGCACCGTTCTGATCATCCTCGCCATCGTCGGCATCGAAATGGGCTCTGCCCGTGGAGCCGTCGCGGCGGTCGGCAAGCTCGGCCTGATGGACTTCTCGACGTTCTCGGTACCGCTGATGACCGCACTGTCGATCGCGGCAGGCACCGACTACGCCATCTTCCTCATCGGCCGCTATCACGAGAGTCGCCAGAACGGCGAAGATCCGGAGTCGGCGTACTACACCGCGTTCCGGGGCGTCGGCCACGTGATCCTCGGATCCGGGCTGACCATCGCCGGGGCGATGCTGACCCTTCGGCTGACCCGGCTGTCGTACTTCAACTCGTTGGCCTACCCGTCGGCCATGGCACTGCTCATCGTCGTGGCGGCGGCGATGACGGTGGCACCGGCAATCCTGGTGGTGGCGACCCGTCGCGGACTGCTTGATCCCAAGCGGATGATGAAGACGAGGGGCTGGCGCAAGGTCGGCACTGCCACCGTCCGCTGGCCCAAGCCGATTCTCGCCGCCGCGACCTCGGTGGTGCTGCTCGGCATCCTGGCCATGGTCGGCTACAAGACTTCCTATGACGACCGGCACTACATTCCCGCCGACGTCCCGGCCAACGTGGGATATGCGGCGGCCGAAAAGCACTTCAGCACAGCGCGACTCAACCCTGACATCATGACCATCGAGTCCGACCACGACATGCGAAATCCCACCGACATGATCGTGCTCGACCGGGTCACCAAGGCGCTGTTCCGCATCAAGGGCATTGCGATGGTGCAGGGCATCACCCGTCCGCTGGGCTCCCCCATCGCGCACAGCTCGATCCCGTACCAGATCAGCATGTCGTCGGTGCCCATCACCCAGAACCTGCAGTTCCTCAAGGAGAGAGTCGGCGACATCCGTGCGATGTCCGGCGATCTGGGGGCGATGATCGCGTCGATGACACGGATGCAGGACCTGATGACGCAGATGTCGGCATCGATGAACGGCACCGTCGAATCCGCCAACGGCATGGTCGAGTCGGCGAACGGCATGGTCGGGTCCGGCAGGCGCAGCGTCGAGGACATGAACACCATGAAGGCCACCCTCGACGAGATGCGCGACAACCTCGCCGACTTCGACGACGCGGTGCGCCCGTTCCGCAACTACTTCTACTGGGAGCAGCACTGCGACAACATCCCGGCGTGCAACGGCATCCGGGCGGCCTTCGACGCCACCGACGGGGTGGACAAGTTCAGCGACGACATGGCCGGCCTGCAGACCGACGTCGGCGCCATGATCGGCGGCATGGACGCAATGGTCAAGGGCATGGACGACATGGTCAACGGGATGGGGGACATGAATGCCCTGTTCCCGCGGATGGTGGCGGAGTTCCCGCCGATCATCGCGACAGCGAGCACCATGCAGAACACCCTGCAGACCATCCACAGCAGTTTCGACGGACTGATCGAACAGATGCAGCAGATGACCGACACCGCAACGGCGATGGGTGAGGCGTTCGACGCCTCCAAAAGCGATGACTACTTCTACCTGCCGCCGGAGGTCTTCTCCAACCCCGATTTCCAGAAGGGCCTCAAGCTGTTCCTGTCACCGGACGGCAAGGCGGCGCGGCTGATCATCACCCACGACACCAATCCGGCCTCCGAGGAGGGCATCGCGGTGGTCGACGACGAACTCGTCGCCGCGCACGAGGCGGTCAAGGGAACGTCGCTGGCCGGCGCCGACATCTACCTGACCGGAACGGCGGCCACCTACCGCGACATCCAGGCCGGAGCCAAGTACGACACCATGATCGCCGCGTTCGCAGCACTGACGCTGATCTTCATCGTGATGCTGATCATCACCCGGGCTCTGGTGGCCTCGATGGTGATCGTCGGTACGGTGGTGATCTCGCTCGGGGCGGCGTTCGGCATCTCGGTGTTCATCTTCGAGCGGATCGTCGGAATCGAACTGAACTGGATCGTCCTGGCTTTCGCGGTGATCATCCTCATGGCCGTCGGCAGCGACTACAACCTTCTGCTCGTGTCGCGGTTCAAGGAGGAGATCGGCGCCGGCATCAACACCGGCATCATCCGCTCGATGGGCAGCACCGGAACCGTGGTGACCGCCGCCGGACTGGTGTTCGCCTTCACCATGGGGTCGATGATCTCCGGCGACCTGCTCAACGTCGGGCAGGGCGGTATGACCATCGGAATCGGCCTGCTGCTGGACACGTTGATCGTGCGCTCGCTGATGACACCGTCGATCGCGGCCATCCTCGGCCCGTGGTTCTGGTGGCCGTTGAAGGTACGCGCGCGCCCGTCGTACTCCGAACGGATGCACCACGTGACCCGACGCAACGCGGTGTTCGAGGACATCTTCAACCCGGAGACGCACCGCGGCGACGGCGACACCGCACCGCGCGGCGAGCTTTCGCCCGGCGGGGCGCGCTGAGGGTCTGCCGGAGCGCTGTCACCGGGCGCGACTGCGCGCAAGCTTCCACCTGCCGTCCTGGCGCCCGACCAGGCCGGCGAGTTCCAGCATGGCCAGCGGTCCGAGCACACTCGCGGCCGGTAGACCGGAGGCGACAGCGATCTCGTCGGGGGTCCTGGCACCTCGTGCGGGTAGCGCTTCGTAGACCACCCGCTCGTCGTCGGTGAGTCCGTCGAGCACACCGGCCGGCCGGTCGCGCTCGTCGGCGAACTCCCCGGGCCTTCCGATCAGTTCGACAACCTCCTGGGCTCTGGTGACCAGTTCAGCGCCGGCCTGCAGCAATACGTGACACCCGGTCGAGGCCACCGAGGTGACTGGGCCGGGTACCGCGCACACCATCCGGCCCAGTCCGCGCGCCCAGGCCGCGGTGCTGGCCGCGCCGCTGCGAACGCCCGCCTCGACCACTACGGTCGCCCCGGACAGCGCGGCGACCAGACGATTTCGGGTGAGGAAGCGGTGGCGGGCCGGCCGCACGCCGGGCGGGTACTCGCTGACCAGCAGCCCGTTGCGGGCCACGCGGTGCAGCAACGCGGAGTGGCCGGCCGGGTAGAGCACGTCCACTCCCCCGGCCAGCACCGCCACCGTCACGCCGTCGGCCGCCAGTGCGGCGCGGTGGGCCGCACCGTCGATGCCGTAGGCCCCGCCGGAGACGACCGCCACCGCCTGTTCTGCCAGACCGGCGGACAGCTCGGCCGCGACGTGCTGGCCGTAGGCGGTGCAAGCCCGGGTGCCGACGATCGCAACGGCCCGTTGACAGACCTCATCGAGACGCAACGGCCCGATCACCCAGAGTGCCAGCGGCGCGCGGCCCTCCGGTTTGTCGCGCACCGGCGCCCCCTGGAAGGCGGCGAATGCCAGACCGGGCCATTCGTCGTCGTCGATGGTGACGAGCCGTCCGCCGCGGCGATACAGCGTCTCCAGATCCTCGGCAGCGCAGTCGATATCCCGTCTCGCCTCGGTGCGACGGGCCAGCGGAGAGTCGACCGCCCCGCGGCGTATCCGATCAGCGGCCTCTATCGGACCGACCCGGCTGACCAATTCGTCCACCTCGGCGCAGGGCACCTCGGTCACCCGGGACAGATACGCCCAGGCCCGCAGACGCCCGACGGCGCTCACTGCCGGGATTCCGTCTGCCGGAAGCTGAGTGCGACAGACACATCATCGACCCCGGGTGCGGTCTTACCCGCCAGATCCGACAACGTCCACGCCACCCGCATGGACCGGTCCACGCCGCGGATGCTGAGCAGACCCCGGTCCAGTGCGGTCTTCAACGGAGCCATCGCCGCAGGGCCGAGACGCGAGACCCGGCGCAGAACCGTACCCGTCACCTCGGCGTTGGTGGCGAATCCGTAACGGCGCCAGCGTTCGGCGGCCGCGGCGCGGGCATGCGCCACCCTGGCTCGGACGCGCTCGCTGCTCTCGGCCGCCTCGGCCTCGAAGGCGCCGGCTCTGACGGTGTGCATCTGAACCCGCAGATCGACCCGGTCGAGCAGCGGCCCGGACAGCTTTCCGAGGTAGCGGCGCCTGTCCAGGGGTGTGCAGGTGCAGTCGCGCGGATCGGTCGGCGCGCAGGGACACGGGTTGGCGGCCATGATCAGTTGGAACCGTGCCGGGTAGCGAACCACGCCGTCTCGCCGGGCAAGCCGAATCTCGCCGTCCTCCAACGGGGTTCGCAGCGCTTCGAGCACGCTGAGCCGGATTTCGGCGCACTCGTCGAGGAACAGCACGCCGCGGTGCGCCCGGCTGATGGCACCCGGCCTGGCCAGCCCGGATCCGCCGCCGACCAGTGCGGCGACACTCGAGGAGTGATGTGGTGCGATGAACGGCGGCCGCGTTATCAGCGGTGTGCGCTTGGAGAGCAGACCCGCGACGGAGTGCACGGCCGTTACCTCCAGTGCCTCGTCGTGGGTGAGGTCCGGCAGCAGACCCGGAAGCCGTTGCGCGAGCATGGTTTTGCCCACCCCCGGCGGACCGGTCAACATGAGATGGTGCGCACCGGCTGCTGCGACTTCGACGGCGAACCGGGCCTGCGTCTGGCCGACGATGTCGGCAAGGTCGGCGGCGTGCGGGTCCTGACTGCGCGGATTGGCCACCCGGCCGGCCAGCCCGGCCCCGGAGTCGAGCCAGCTCTGCAACTGGCGCAGCGTGCTGACGCCGCCGACGTCGATGCCGTCGACCAGACTGGCCTCGGCCAGGTTTGCCACCGGGACCACTACGGCCGGCCAGCCCTGCCGCTTGGCCGCAAGCACCGCGGGCAGCACCCCCTGAACCGGGCGGATCCGCCCGTCGAGGGCAAGCTCGCCGAGCAGCACCGTCTTCTCCAGCCGGTCCCAGGGCGCCTCCCGCCCCGCCGACAGCACCGCGCAGGCCAGCGCGATGTCGTAGAGCGATCCGGTCTTGGGCAGCGTGGCCGGCGATAACGCCAGCGTCAGCCGCGACATCGGCCAGGTGTTGCCGCAGTTGGTGATCGCCGCACGCACGCGGTCCCGCGACTCCTGCAGCGCGGCGTCGGGCAGCCCGACCAGATGCACTCCCGGCAGTCCGGAGGTGATGTCGGCCTCTATCTCCACGATCTGTCCGTCGAGACCGCGCACCGCGACCGAGAACGCGCGACCGAGCGCCATCAGCCGATTCCCCGCAGATGCAGTATTTCGGGGCGGGCTTGCCGGCCGATCCGGACACCGACCATGTCGATGCGCACCTGCGCCCAGCGGCGGTCCTGTCCGGCCAGCCAGAGCCCGGCCAGCCGGCGGATGCGCCGCACCTTCTGCGGCGTCACCGCGTACTCCAGGCCCCCGAAGCCGTCGCCGGAGCGGGTCTTGACTTCGACGAAGACCACCGTGGCCTCGGACTCGGCGGCGATCACGTCCAACTCCCCGTAGCGGCAGCGCCAGTTGCGTTGCAGGATCTGCAGACCGAGACCGCCGAGGTGATCCACGGCGACCTGTTCCCCGAGCGCTCCGAGTTGCTGCCGGTTGATCGTCACGCGGTTCAGCGTGGGTGACGGTACCGACTTGATCCGACCCGGCGGCCGCGCCGGCCCGCGGTTATCCCCAGTTCCTCAGCGATTCACAGCGGCGGACGGATCGGGTGGCACCCTTACTCGGGCAGCCGCAGTTCGGGCTTCTCGACCTCTTCGATGTTGACGTCTTTGAAGGTGATCACCCGGACCTGTTTGACGAATCGGGCCGGCCGGTACATGTCCCACACCCAGGCGTCGGCCAGTCGCAGCTCGAAGTACACCTCGCCGTCGGTGTTACGCGGCACCAGTTCGACGCTGTTGGCCAGATAGAAGCGGCGCTCGGTCTCAACGACGTAGCTGAACTGCCCGACGATGTCCTTGTACTCGCGGTACAGCGAGAGCTCCATCTCGGTTTCGTACTTCTCGAGATCCTCGGCACTCATCGGCTCAATGGTCCTTGTCCGTCGGTTGGTGTCTCCATCTTGTCCTACCCCTCGCCCCGGCGGGCCACCGGCGCGAATTCGGCGACCAGTTGACCGCCCCCGGCCCGGGCCACCCGCCGGACGTTGATGAAGGAGTGGCGGTGCTGGCCGCAGGGCCCGAGTTCGGCCAGTGCCTCGCTGTGCCCCGGTGTGCTGTAGCCCTTGTGCTCGGCGAACCCGTATCCGGGGTGGTCGGCGTCCATCGCGACCATCAGCCGGTCGCGGCTGACCTTGGCCAGCACGCTGGCCGCGGCGATGCAGGCCGCCGCCGCGTCACCGCCCACCACCGGCAACGAGGGAACAGCCAGCCCGGGCACCCGGAACCCGTCGGAGAGCACGTAGCCCGGCCGGACCGGCAGCCCCGCGACCGCCCGGCGCATGCCCTCGATGTTCGCCGCGTGCACCCCACGCCGGTCCACCTCGGCGGCCGGGATGAACACCACGTGATAGGCCAACGCGTAGCGGCGGATGAGCGGGAAGAGTTCCTCGCGGGTCTTCTCAGTCAGCCTCTTGGAGTCGTCGAGCGCGGCCAGACTCTCGAAGCGGTTGGGACCCAGCACGCAGGCGGCGACGACGAGCGGGCCGGCACAGGCGCCGCGGCCGACCTCGTCGACGCCGGCCACCGGCCCCAGCCCACTGCGGTAGAGCGCCGACTCCAGCGTCCGCAGCCCCGACGATCGCCGGATGACGGTGCGCGGCGGCCAGGTCGTGCGTTCGGCCCTTCCGGGGGTCACGTCAGCCCTGCTGCGGGTCGACCGAGGACACCCCACCCCAGCGTGAAGGCGGCCACGCGATGAACCGCGCCTTGCCGATGACGTTGTCGACGGGCACCGTGCCGGTGGCGGGGTCCCCGGTGCACAGGACTCCCTTCTGAGCCTCGGCCGGCGTGCTGCTGCAGTGCGCCCGGGAGTCCGCCGAGTGGGTGCGGTTGTCACCCATCACCCACAGCCTGCCGTCCGGCACCGTCACCGGTCCGAATTCGTTGCCCAGGCAGGGATAGACGACCGGATCGGCCATCATGGTGGCGGCGTCCAGATAGGGCTCGGTGAGGGCTTTTCCGTCCACCGTCAGGCCGGTGTCGGCCCGGCACTGGACGGTCTGCCCGCCGACGGCGACGACACGCTTGACCAGGTCGTTCTCATCGGGCGGAACAAAACCGATGAACGACAGCGCATTCTGCACCCACCGCACCGCGACGTTGTCCGACCGGATGGACTTGTAGCCCACGTTCCAGTTTGGCGGGCCTTTGAACACGATCACATCGCCGGGTTCGGGCGAACCGAACCGGTAGGTGATCTTGTCGACCATGATCCGGTCGCCCACGCAACCCTTGCAACCGTGCAGCGTCGGTTCCATGGACTCAGACGGAATCAGATACGGACGCGCGACGAAGGTCAGCATCACGTAGTAGAGAAGCACCGCCGTGCCCACCAGAATGGCGCCCTCGCGCAACGCCGAGCGCTTCTTATCCTTGGGTTCGGCCTTGGCCGGCTGGTCCGGCACCTCCGTCGGCTCGGGCGGCTCCGAGGCGGCGTCGGCCGGGTGCGGGGTGGCGGTCACGGGATCAGCGTAGCCATCCGGCGGCGCAAATCCCCGTCACGAAGCTCAGCGCTTCTCCCCGCCACGAAGCTCAGCGCTTCTCCCCGCCACATGTCGAAGCTCAGCGCTTCTCCTTGATCTTGGCCTTCTTGCCCCGGAGCTCGCGCAGGTAGTACAGCTTGGCCCGGCGAACGTCGCCGCGGGTGACCAGCTCGATGTGGTCGATATTGGGCGAGTGCACCGGGAAGGTGCGCTCGACGCCGACGCCGTAGCTCTCCTTGCGAACCGTGAAGGTCGCGCGGACCCCGCCGCCGGAGCGGCGCAGCACCACGCCCTTGAACACCTGGATGCGCTGCTTATTGCCCTCGATGACCTTGACGTGGACGTTGACCGTGTCGCCCGGCGAGAAGGCAGGGATGTCGTCGCGCAGCGAGGCCTGGTCGACGAAGTCGAGTGTGTTCATCTGCTTGGACGTTCCTTGCGGTCGGGCTCGGGCGGGGGTTCGGGCGCGTGCGCCCACCCTCGCGGGGCTGGTGGTCAGATGTCTGTCGCAGCAGGCGGAAGACCGGCCCGCGCGGGCAACCGCTAATTGTGCCAGATCGGCCGCGAAGGGCGAAATCGCGCTCCGGCCGCGACCCGCCGACACTCCCGGACTGCGACGTGCCGGTAATTAGGCGGTGTAGAAAGAGGACGGCTACCCTGAGTCAGCCGGGGTCAGCCGGGAACACCCACGAAAATACGTCCGGGACCGCTTCCGCCGAAACCGAGGAGAGGAACATGCGACGACGATCGTCGGTGCTGCTCACCGGGGGTGCGGTCGCCGTCGCAGCAATGCTCGTCGGAGCCTCCGCGGGGTCCGGTAGCTCGCCGGCCGCCAGCGTCACATTGATGGCCGGCAATCCGCCGGCCGCGCCCGCCAGCGTGGCCGCCGCACCCCCCGGTCCGTCCGGGCAACTCGACTCGCTGGCCAAGCGGGCGGCATCCGAAGCCCAGAAGCGGGGCGCGGACATCAGCGTCACGATGCTCGACCGGCGTACCGGGCGGGTGGTCTCCAGCGGTGACGATGCGCCGTTCCCGATCGCCTCGGTGACGAAACTCTTCATCGCCGATGATCTGCTCGCCCGGGCCGCACAGCGCAAGGCCAAACTCAGCCCGGACGATCTGCGGGGGCTGGACCTCATGCTGCGCTCCTCCGACGACTTCCCGGCCGACGACTTCTGGGCCCGTGGTGGCGGCAACGCGATCATCGGCCGGATTGCGGACCGCTACAACCTGTCCGGCACCACCGCCCCCTATGACGGCAACTGGTGGAACACCATGAGCACGACCGCGGATCTGGTGCGCTACTACGAGCTGCTGCTCAACGGCGCGGGCGGGCTGCCCGCCAGCCAGGCCGGGGTGATCCTGGCGGACCTCGCCGCCTCGACGCCGGTCGGCACCGACGGATACCCCCAGCGGTTCGGCATCCCCGACGGGCTGTTCGCCGAACCCGTCGCCGTCAAGCAGGGCTGGATGTGCTGCTGGGGCCCTGACAACCAGGTGCATCTGTCCACCGGCGTGGTGGGACGGGACCGCCGGTACGTGATCGCGATCGCTTCGATGCAACCGGTCGACGAGTCCACCGCCCGCGACACCATCACCGCGGCGCTGAAAACCATGTTCCCCCGCGGCAAGATCTGACCTGCCACATGGCAACCCTGATCACCGGGGCGTCGTCCGGGCTGGGCGCCGAGTACGCTCGCCAGTTCGCCGCCCGGCACCATGACCTGGTGCTCGTCGCCCGCCGCGAGCAGGCCCTGACCGCACTCGCCGATGAACTGCGCGCCGCGCACGGCATAGCGGTGACGGTGATCGCACAAGATCTGTCAACCCCGGAGTCGGCAGAGCAATTGCATTCCCGCACTTCGGATCTCGGTATCGAGATCGACATTCTGGTGAACAACGCCGGTTTCGGCACCCACGGCGACGTCGTCGATGCCGACCCGCAACGACTGGCCGACGAGATTCAGTTGAATTGCGGAACGCTCGTCGGCCTCACCGCCCGGTATCTGCCCGCCATGCGGGCCCGCCGGCGGGGCACCATCATCAACATCGCCTCCACCGCGTCTTTCCAGCCGGTGCCCCACATGGCGGTCTATGCCGCCACCAAGGCCTTCGTGCTCTCCTTCTCCGAAGCCCTCTACGGCGAGGAGAAGCGCCACGGGATCCGTGTCCTCGCTGTATGCCCGGGAGCGACGGCAACCGAATTCTTCGACGTGGCAGGCGAGTCCGCAGCCGTCGGCATCAAACGCTCCGCCAAGCAGGTCGTCGACAACACCATGCGCGCGCTGCCGGGCGACAAGCCGAGTTTCGTCGATGGCGTGGCCAACGCCGTCACCGCGCGAATCGGGACCAAGGTCGCGCCGCGACGGCTGCTCATCGCGGTAGCCGGTCGCCTGGTCGGCAAGTAGCGCCTCAGCCCTCGCCCAGGAGATCCGGGCGCCGGACCCGGGTGCGCTCCACCGCCTGCTCGTGCCGCCATGCGGCGACCCGGCCGTGGTCACCGGAAAGCAGCACCTCGGGAACGGCAAGGCCCCGCCACACCGGCGGCCGGGTGTAGCTGGGACCCTCGAGCAGCCCCGACCCGGAGTGCGAATCATCCTGGTGCGAAAGGGGATTGCCGAGCACATCGGGCAAAAGCCGCACCACCGCCTCGATCATCACCAGCGTCGCCGACTCTCCCCCGGCCAGCACGTAGTCGCCGATCGAAACCTCTTCGACCCTCATCCGGGAAGCGGCGTCGTCGACGACACGCTGGTCGATCCCCTCGTAGCGGCCGCAGGCGAACACCAGGTGCGACTCGCCGGTCCAGCGTCGGGCATCGGACTGGGTGAACAGCCGGCCTGCCGGTGTCGGCACCACCAGAAGCGTCTGCCCCGAGCAGATCTCGTCGAGTGCCTCACCCCAGACCGGTGCCTTCATCACCATCCCCGGCCCCCCGCCGTAGGGCGCGTCATCCACCGAGTGGTGCACGTCATGGGTCCAGCGGCGTAAATCGTGTACCGCGAACTCGACGATGCCGGACTCGATCGCCCTGCCCGGCAACGACTGCCGCACGGGAAGCAGATAGTCCGGGAAAATCGTGACGACGTCGATGCGCACGTCAGGCTTCCAGGTCCAGGAGACCCTCCGGGGGGTCGATCTGGACCACGCCGTCGGCCAGCGACACCGCGGTGACGATGGCGCCGACGAAGGGGATCAGAACCTCCGCGCCGGCGCCGGTGCGCACCGCGAGAAGTTCACCGCCCGCGGTGTGCAGCACCTCGCGCACCGAGCCGATCTCCTGCCCGCCGACGGTGCGGACCGTCAGTCCCTCGAGTTGGTGGTCGTAGAACTCGTCGGGGTCCTCGATGGGCGGCAGGTCCGCGGTGTCGACAAGGAAAAGACTTCCCCGCAACGCCTCGGCGGCGTCGCGGTCGGTCACGCCGCGCAGCCGTACCAGCAGCCGGGTACCGTGCGGTCGGACCGACTCGACGACGACCTCGCGCGAGGTGCCGCCACGGGAACCTCTGAGCGTCAGCCGATTTCCCGGTGCGAAACGCTCCTGCGGGTCGTCGGTACGGATATCGACGACGACTTCACCGGTGATGCCGTGCGCCTTGGCGATCCGCCCGGCCACCAGTTCCATACCGAGTCTGCTACTGGTCGGTGTCCACCACGTCGACCCGGATGCCCCGGCCGCCGATGCCGGCAACCAGAGTCCGCAGCGCGGTGGCGGTGCGGCCGCCGCGGCCGATGACCTTGCCCAGGTCGTCCGGGTGCACATGCACCTCCACGGTGCGACCGCGCCGGCTGGTGACCATGTCGACGCGGACGTCGTCCGGATTGTCGACGATCCCGCGGACCAGGTGCTCGACGGCGTCGACGACGACGGAACTCATTCCGCGGCCGGCTCGGCGGACTCGGCCTCGGGCGCCGTCTCGGCAGCCGGCGCGGCGTCGGAAGCAGGCTCGGCGTCGGCGGGCGCCTCAGCAGTGGGCTCGGCCGGAGCCTCGGCCGTCTCCTCCTCGGCCTTGGCGGCCTTCTTGGCGGGAGCCTTCTTCTTCTTCAGCTGGACGGCCTCGCCGGACGGGGCACCGTCGGCGGCTGCCAGCGCGGCGTTGAACAGCTCGAGCTTGGTCGGCTTGGGCTCCTTGACCTTCAGCGTGCCCTCCGCGCCCGGCAGACCCTTGAACTTCTGCCAGTCGCCGGTGATCTTGAGCAGCTTGAGGACGGGCTCGGTGGGCTGTGCGCCGACCGAGAGCCAGTACTGGGCGCGCTCGGAATCGACCTCGATCAGGCTCGGCTCCTCCTTGGGGTGGTAGCGGCCGATGACCTCGATCGAGCGGCCGTCGCGGCGGGTGCGCGCGTCGGCGACGGCGATGCGGTACTGGGGATTGCGGATCTTGCCAAGCCGGGTGAGCTTGATCTTCACAGCCATGGAACGTCTCCTCGGAGTGTCACGCTGCAATTCAGCGATCCCGGCGGGTTGCCGGATCCGGTTTTGCCTCGCGTGGGCGACCGCCGGGACAGCGCTGCGCGCCCGGCCCGCGGCCAGCGGCTCATTCTGCCAGACGGGGACCCACCGGCGGAAATCGGCGGAGAGGCGCCTCAGACCAGCTTGTCCAGGCATTTCGCTTCGACGCGGCGGCTCATCCGCCAGCCTTCGGGAGTGCGGACGAACTCGTCGTCGTACCACAGGGCGCAGAACAGAATCTGCCCCTCGGCGGTGAGCTGCATCGGGTTGAAGCACATGGTGCGCCCCGCCGCGGTGTCCCCGTCGATGCGCAGGTCGAAGTTGCCGAGCAGGTGGTAGTAGGCCGGGAAGTTCGGCAGCACCTCGGCCAGCCATGCCTTGACCTGCGGAAAAACACCGTCGATACCTCCCATCGCCCGGTAGTCGATATAGGCGTCCGCGGTGAAGATCCGGTCGAGGTCGTCGAAGCGGCGCTGGTCGATCGCGGTCGCGTAGTCGACCAGCAGCTGCTGGATCTCCAGCCGGTCGGAGATCTCCGCCAGGTCAAGCATCCCTGAATTGAACACCGGGGATGCGGTCCCGGCGCACCGGTTAGGCTGATCGGCCATGGGCAGGCTCGCCGCCGCTCTTGCGGCCCTCATACTGTTCGCCGGAGTCGCCGGCACCGGAACCGCCCCGGCTGCGGCCGACCCGAGCATCCAACCGGTGGGCTCGGTGCCGATCCCGGACGGGCCGGCGCCGGCGTGGATCATCGCCGACCTCGACTCCGGCCAGGTCCTCGCCGGCCGCGACATGTACGCAGCTCACCCGCCGGCGAGCACCATCAAGACGCTGCTGGCCCTGACCGCGCTCGATGAGCTCGACTTGGGCGCCACCATGGTCGCCACCCCGGCGAACATCATGGTGGAGTGCAATTGCGCGGGAGTGAAACCCGGGCACACCTACACCGCCCGGCAACTGCTGGAGGGCGCGCTGCTGGTCTCCGGCAATGACGCCGCCAACGCCCTGGCCGACATGCTCGGCGGCTATGACGTCGCCGTCGACAAGATGAACGCCAAGGCCGCCGCGATCGGCGCCTACGACACCCACGCCACCTCGCCGTCGGGCCTGGACGGCCCGGGCGGCCCGGGCTGGACGTCCCCGCACGACCTGGCGGCGATCTTCCGCGCCGCGATGGCCAACCCGGTGTTCGCCCAGATCACCGCACAGCCGACCGCCATGTTCCCCACCGCATCCGGCGAGAAGCCGCTGATCAACCAGGACGAACTGCTGGTTCGCTACCCGGGAGCGATCGGCGGCAAGACCGGCTACACCTACGCCGCCCGCAAGACCTTCGTCGGCGCAGCCGAGCGGGGCGGCCGCCGGCTGGTCATCGCGATGATGTACGGCCTGGTCCGCGACGGTGGACCCACCTACTGGGACCAGGCAGCGATGCTGCTGGACTGGGGCTTCGCCCAGCACCCGTCCCAGGCGGTGGCGACGCTGTAGCCGCGGCTACCGGTTGTAGCCCGGCGACGCGACCTCGGCCTCGGTCAGCTGGAAGGGCGGCGAAGCCAGGTCATTGGGGGTGGCCACCAGCGCCGGGTCGGTCTCCTTGGGCACGCCGCCCGCCGGTGCCGCCGCCTCGGCGGGATTCGGCCCGATGACCTCCGCCGTGGCGAAGGGGTCATATGGCGGGACCACCGGCGCGGGCTCGGGCGCCGGCGGGGGCAGCTCCGGCGGGCCCTTGACGCTGCTCGGCTCCAGCGGAATCTCGCCCGGGATCCAGCAGAGGATGTCGCGGAAGCCGTCGTTCCACACGACGCTGTTGGGCACCGGGCCCACCACGTCGAAGTAGAGCATGTTCAGATTGGAGGCATCCCGAAGAACCGGGTAGAACGTCCCGGATTCAGCGCGTGCTCCGAACCGGCCGATCATCGGATCGGCGTTCATGCCGAACCCGTCGACAGCCAGCTGGGCCGAGTACAGCGTGCCGTTGTGCGGCACCGGGTCCTGGCTGGGGGCCAGCCCGAACACCGTATACCCGATGTAGGGCTGGCTGTTCGGGCCGTTGAGCCGTTCCTGCTCGCCGAAGGTCTTGATGTTGTCGGCCGCCGATGCCGGTGCGATGTTGGCGGCACCGATCCCGAACGTGACCGCGGCGGCTGCGACAGCCCCCGCAAGCTTCGTGATCTTCACCCTTGCTCCCCTTCGGTTCGTTGTGTTCGCCGGTTTGTTTCGTTCGCTGGGCGCGAAGCGACCATACCCGAGGGCGGCCCGACGTGCTGGGATGACCGCCGGGCGGGCATGCTGCCGGACCGACGGCGAACCTGGGAATTCCCAATCAGCTACCCCGAATCGGATAGCTGCCGCACCCGAAACCGGCCGTTAATCCCAACGTCAACCGCCACTTATCCCACTGGTACGAGATTTGCCGGCTACCGGGCGCACGCAACTACTCACGGAAGGAACGCGCAGACCGGCCTGCCGAGCCTTCCGTCGCCCCTGCCGCCGACTCCGTGGAATTCGCTTCCGCGACCGATCAGAGACCACATCGAGGCTCAACCGCGGTGTTGTGCGGCTAGCCTCGGCGGACATGTCTGCGTTCTGGAGATGGCCGCGCCGGGTGGCGACGGCGACCCTGGTCGGCGTGCTGGCCGTCTGCACCCCGCCGATGGCCGGGGCGGACCCGTCCCAGCCCTCCGCGATCGCACCGCCCGACGGGCCCGCCCCGGCCTGGCTTGTCGCCGACATGGTCAGCGGCCGCATCCTGGGCGGCCGGGACATCTACGGCGCCCACGCTCCGGCGAGCACCATCAAGGCCCTGCTGGCCATGGTGGTGTTCGACCAACTCCCCCTCGACGCCGCGGCCAGGGCCACCGAGTCGGAGACCGACGTGGAGTGCTCCTGCGTCGGTCTGGTTCCCGGCCAGGTCTACACCACCCGCCAGTTGCTCGACGCACTGCTGATGGTGTCCGGTAACGACGCGGCCAACATGCTCGCCGACATGGTCGGCGGCACCCCGGCCGCAGTGGCCAAGATGAACGCCAAGGCCGTCCAGGTCGGGGCCCGCGCCACCAGGGCCGCTTCGCCGTCGGGACTGGACGGGCCGGGGTGGGAGTCGGTGACCACCCCACAGGACCTGGCGGTGATCTACCGCGCGGCGCTGAGCTATC
Organism: Mycobacteriaceae bacterium; assembly: GCA_029979305.1. Classification (GTDB taxonomy): domain Bacteria; phylum Actinomycetota; class Actinomycetes; order Mycobacteriales; family Mycobacteriaceae; genus Mycobacterium. The sequence goes on from JAPOHV010000016.1 coordinate 18,759, forward strand.
CGCTGTTCGCCCAGATCCTCCACCAGTCCACCGCGGCGTTCCCGGACGGCGCCGGCGGGCTCAAACAGATCGCCAGCCACGATCCGCTGCTGACCAGTTACCCCGGATTCATCGGCGGCAAGACCGGATACACCAACCTCGCCCAGGAGACCTATGTGGCGATGGCGCAGCGCAACGGCAGGCGTCTGGTCGCGGTGATGATGTACGGCGAGGACGACCTATGGGACCAGGGACGCAAACTGCTCGACTGGGGTTTCGCGCAGCAGTAGCCCGTGCATCGGGTCAGTAGACCCTGCCCCGCAGGATCACCCGGTCGGGCCGGCTCAAAACGCCTGGGCCGCAACGCGGATCGTCGGTGAAGCACAGCAGGTCCGCGGGCGCGCCATCGGTCAGCGCCGGACGGCCCAGCCACGCCCGGGCGTCCCAGCACGCCGCACCCAGCGCCTCAGTCGGAGTCATCCCGATTCCGGTGAGCGCCTCCACCTCCCGGGCGATCAGCCCGTGCGGCAGACTGCCGCCCGCGTCACTGCCGGCATAAACAGCCACACCGGCCTCCCGCGCGGCGCCGATCCGCTGCCGGGACCGCGCATGCAGATCGCGCATGTGTGCGGCGTAGATCGGGAAACGCGTTGCCGCATCGGCGAATACCGGAAAGTTCTCGATGTTGATCAGCGTCGGCACCAGCGCGGTCCCCCGCTGCGCCATCACCGCCGCGGTGTCCGCGGTCAATCCGGTGCCGTGCTCGATGCAGTCGATTCCCGCATTGATCAGCCCGGGTAGCGCGTCCTCGCCGAACACATGCGCGGTCACCCGGGCGCCCTCGGCGTGAGCGGCCGCCACCGCCGCCGTCAGCACCTCATCCGACCATAGTGGCGCCAGATCGCCTACCGAACGATCGATCCAGTCGCCGACCAGCTTCACCCAGCCGTCGCCGCGGCGAGCCTGCTCTGCCACAGCAGCCGGCAGCTGCCACTCGTCCTGCAACTCCACCGCGTAGCCCGGCAGGTATCTCTTCGGCCGGGCTAAATGCCTTCCGGCCCTGATGATCCGGGGCAGATCGTGGTGATCGTCGAGACTGCGGGTGTCGGTCGGTGACCCGCAGTCGCGCAGCAGCAGCGCACCGGCGTCACGATCGGCGCGGGCCTGCCCGACCGCGTCGACGAGGTCGACCGCGCCGTGCGGTCCGAGCCCGACATGACAGTGGGCGTCGACGAGACCGGGGATGATCCAGCCGCCGTCGAAGACCGTCTGGGCATCGCCGCCGACGGGATCGGCGCGCAGGATCCCGTCGACGATCCACCACTGCACCGGCTCACCGTCGGGCAGTCCGCGGCCGCGGACGTGAAGCGCCACCGCGCTAACGCTGGCCGGGGAACTTCAGCTTGGACAGGTCGATACCGGCAAGACCGGGGGGCAGTTCATTGAGGCCCTCGGGCATCTGCGACAGATCCGGGAAGCCCTCCGGCAGGCCCCCGCCGAAAAGCGGGTTGTGGGCCTTCGCCGGGGTGGGGCCTCTGTTCCCGCCCTTCTTGCCCTTTTTCTTGTTCTTGGCATTGCGCTTCGAGGAGCGCCGGCCGAATGGCATACCCATCGCACCGGCCATCTGCGACATCATCTTTCGGGCTTCGAAGAATCTGTCGACGAGCTGGTTAACCTCTGACACCGTCACACCGGAGCCGTTGGCGATGCGCAGCCGCCGCGAGGCGTTGATGATCTTCGGGTCGGCGCGCTCCTCGGGGGTCATACCCCGGATGATCGCCTGCAGCCGGTCCAGATGACTGTCGTCGATCGCGGAGAGCGCATCCTTCATGCCGGCCGCGCCGGGCAGCATGCCCAGCAGGTTGCCGATCGGGCCCATCTTGCGGATGGCCAGCATCTGCTCGAGAAAGTCCTCCAGGGTCAGCTCCCCCGAGCCGATCTTGGCGGCGGCCTCCTCGGCCTTCTGCGCGTCGAAGACCTGCTCAGCCTGCTCGATGAGCGAGAGCACGTCGCCCATGCCGAGGATCCGGCTGGCCATCCGGTCGGGGTGGAAGACGTCGAAGTCCTCCAGTTTCTCCCCGGTGGAGGCGAACAGGATCGGCACACCGGTGATCTCCCGGACCGACAGCGCAGCCCCGCCGCGGGCGTCGCCGTCGAGTTTGGTGAGCACCACGCCGGTGAAACCGACGCCCTGGCCGAACGCCTCGGCGGTGGTCACGGCGTCCTGCCCGATCATCGAGTCGAGGACGAACAACGTCTCGTCGGGCTGCACCGCGTCGCGGATGGCCGCGGCCTGTGCCATCAGCACGTCGTCGATGCCCAGCCGGCCGGCGGTGTCGATGATGACGACGTCGAAGTACTTGGCCTTGGCCTCGGCCAGCCCGGCGGCGGCCACGGCCACCGGGTCACCGGGCCCGGCGCCCTCGGACTCCGCCGCGTCGGCCGAGGTGCCGGGGTGCGGCGCGTAGACGCTGACGCCGGCGCGCTCACCGACGATCTTGAGCTGGGTGACCGCCCCGGGGCGCTGCAGATCGCAGGCCACCAGCAACGGCGTGTGTCCCTGGCCCTTGAGCCACTTCGCGAGCTTGCCGGCCAGTGTCGTCTTACCGGCGCCCTGCAGACCTGCCAGCATGATCACCGTCGGGGGGGTCTTGGCGAACGCCAACTGGCGGGTCTCGCCGCCGAGGATTCCGACGAGCTCCTCGTTGACGATCTTGACGACCTGCTGGGCGGGGTTCAGCGCCCCCGACACCTCCGCGCCGCGGGCGCGCTCCTTGACGCGGGCGATGAACTCGCGCACCACCGGCAGCGAGACATCGGCCTCCAGCAGGGCCAGCCGGATCTCGCGGGCGGTGGCGTCGATGTCGGCGTCGGTCAGCCGCCCCTTGCCGCGCAGGCCCGAGAGCGCACTGGTCAACCGGTCGGAGAGGGATTCAAACACGACGCAAGCCTAGCGGCACGCGTCGCCGCTCACCTCAGCCCGCTTCGGCGGCCGGTTCGGTCGCCGGCGCCGGCAGCGCCGCGTAGAGCTCGCGCTCCAGCGCATCCCGCGCCGCTCCCGACGGCGGGGCCGAGATGGCGAAGACGTCGATCACCGAGGAACCGAACGTGGTGATCTTGGCCCATTCGATGTCGACGCCGGCCCGCTCGAACACCGCGGTGAGGACGGCCAGCAGCCCGGCCCGGTCACTGGCGCGCACCTCGACCAGCCCAGGGCCGGGTTCGGCGTGGTGGTGCCAGATGATCCGCGGCGGGGCCGGGGCCGCAGCCGGCACCGCCGGCCGATGTTCCCCGGCCCGCTCGGTGCCGTGCTGCGCGGACTCCCGATCACGCTTCTGCAACGCCGCGACAGGGTCGAGCTCGCCGCTCAGGGCGAGGATGAACTGCTGGCGGATCAGCTCCGCCGGCGGCGGTGAGCCGAAGTGCGGGGAGACCACGAAGGTGTTGATGGCCTCAGAGCGCCCCTCGAGCTGGGCGCTGTTCACCGATGCCGAGTGCACGCTGAGCGCATTGAGGGCCAGCACCCCCGCCGCCTTCGAGAGCAACCCGCGGCGGTCCGGCGCGATCATGGTGACCTCGTAGGTGTGCGGTGAACCGCCCGGTGTCATCTCGACGTGCACCGCGCCGTCGCGGGCCAGCGAGAGATGCTCGGCGGGAATGGGTTCGGGCTGCGGTTCGGGGTCGCCGGCCATCATCGCCCGGCAGCGGCGCACCAGGTCGCCGAGCAACGTGGACTTCCAGTCGCCCCAGACACCGGGTCCGGTGGCCAGTGAGTCCGCCTCGGCCAGAACGTGCAGAAGTTCCAGCAGCACCGGGTCTGCGTCGACGGCGTCGACGACGGCGCTGATGGTGGCCGGGTCCTGAAGGTCGCGACGGGTGGCCGCACTGGGCAGCAGCAGGTGGTGGCGCACGATCGCGGCCAGCAGCCTGACGTCCGAGGGCCACAGGCCCAGCCGCTCGCCGACCCGGGTGGCCACCTCCGCGCCCAGCACGCTGTGGTCCCCGCTGCGGCCCTTGCCGATGTCATGCAGCAGCGCGCCGAGGACCAACAAATCCGGGCGCGAGACCCGCGTGGTGAATGCGCTTGCACGCGAGACTGTTTCGACCAGATGGCGATCGACGGTCCAGGTATGCACCGGATCGCGCGGCGGAAGGTCGCGCACCGCGCCCCACTCCGGGAAGATCCGGCCCCACAGCCCGGTGCGGTCCAGCGCCTCGATGGTGGTCACCGTGGTCGGTCCGGCGGTGAGCAGTACCAGCAGGTCCTCGAGAACGTCGCGGGGCCAGGGCGCCCGCAGTTCGGGCGCGGTCTCGGCCAGCCGGCTCAGCGTCGAGGTGGCGATCGGGATGCCGGTCGTCGCGGAGGCGGCCGCCACCCGGAGCGTCAGACCCGGATCGCGCTGCGGGCGGGCGTCGCGGGCGAGGATCACCTCGCCGGCGTATTCCACGACCCCCTCGTCCAGCGGCCGCCGCACCGGCCGGCGCAGGGCCGACAGTCCGCGGCGCGGCAGTGCGTTGGCAGCGGTGCGCAGACCGGCGTCGACGTAGTAGCTGACCGTCCGGGCGGAGTCCGACAGCATGCGGGCGAGGTCGAACCGGTCACCGATGCGCAGCGATGCGCCGATCTCGTCGGCGTACTGCGCCAGCAGCTGATCTCGGCCGCGCTTGGATACCCGGTGCAGCTCGGTGCGGACATTCACCAGCGAGAGGTGCGCGGCGGCCAGCGATCCGCCCGGCGAGGCCGCGGTGGTCGCCGGGTGGGGATCGGCCAGCTGTGCGATCGCCAGCGCGTTGAGCAGTTGGATGTCGCGCAGTCCGCCCATCCCGGCCTTGAGGTCAGGCTCGGCCCGGTGGGCGATCTGCCCGCTGCGCTGCCAGCGGGCCTTGGTCTGCTCGACGAGTTCGTCGAACCGGGAGGCGATCCCGGCCCGCCACTGCCGCCGCGCTCCCCCGATCAGCTGTCCGGACAACTCTTCGTCGCCTGCGATGTGCCGGGCCTCCAGCATGGCCAGGCCGGCCGAGATGTCCGCACCGGCCACCTGCAAGGCCTCGGAGACCGTCCGCACGCTGTGGTCGAGCCGAATGTTGGCGTCCCACAACGGATACCAGAGCAGATCGGCGACCTGAGCGACCGTCTCCTGCGGCATGCTCCTGTGCAGCAGCATCAGGTCGAGGTCGGAGTAGGGCACCATCTCCCGGCGTCCCAGACCGCCGGTAGCGACGAGGGCGAACCCGCTGCCGGAGGTGATCCCGAGTTCGGCCGCCTTGGTGGTCAGCCAGAGTTCGTGCAGGTCCAGCAACGCCTCCCGCAGCGCCGCGGCGTCGAGACGTCGCTGGCCGCCGTCGAGCAATTGCCGGTTCGCGGCAGCCAGGTCGGTTGCCGGTTGCGGCGACTCCGCCGCCGGGGGTTTCCACGCCCCGGCGGCGGAGTCGGTTGTGCGCTTGGTCATCTCAAAGCCGCCTTCGTCATCTCAGGCCGCCTCCGCACCTCAGAGCGCGTCGGAGCCCCGCTCACCGGTGCGAACCCGGACGATGGTTTCCACCGGACTGACCCACACCTTGCCGTCGCCGATCTTGCCGGTGCGTGCCGCCGACACGATGACGTCGACCACCCGGTCCACGGCGGCGTCGTCGACGACGACCTCGACCCGGACCTTCGGCACGAAGTC
>JAPOHV010000163.1 GCA_029979305.1 Mycobacteriaceae bacterium
CCGGCGCGATCGGCTCGGTGTGCGCGCGGCTGCTCGCGATGGCCGCCGACGAGCTGTGGCTGGTGTCCATCGAACCGGCCAAGCTGCTGGCGCTGAAGGCCGATATCGAGCGGGAGAACCCGCGGGCGACGATCCACGTGGGTGCCGACGCCGACGAGCACATCGCCGACATGGATGTCATCGTCACCGCCACCTCGGGGGCCGGCAAGAAGGTGCTCGACATCATGAAGGTGAAACCGGGCGCGGTGATCACCGACGTCGCACGGCCGCTGGACCTTTCGGCCGAGGACGTCGCCAAGCGGCCCGACGTGCTGGTCATCGAGTCCGGGGAGATCGAACTGCCCGGCGATCCGCAGATGAAGGGCATCGGCCTACCGCAGGGCGTCGCCTACGCCTGCCTGGCCGAGACCATCGTCCTGGCGCTGGAGGGCCGCTACGAGACCTTCACCGTCGGGCGCAACATCGAGTGGGAGAAGGTCAAGGAGATCTACCGGCTCGGGCTCAAGCACGGCATGAAGCTCGCCGCGATCTCCGGCGTCAACGGCGTCTACACCGACGACGACATCGCGAAGATCCGGGAGTTGGCGCTGGCCGCACGCGCGGCTTCCTGACCTCGGGCCGGCAGTCGGCGAGGTTGTCGGTGGGCGCCGCTAGCGTGCGTTGCCATGAAGAAGGCCCTTTTCAGAGGCTTATGCGGGGGGATCGTGCTGACGGCGTTTGCCGCGGCGCTGCCGGGTGCGCCGCCGGCGGTGGCATCGCCGGTCTGCGTCGGGGTGCTCAACCAGAGCGGCTGTCAGCCGGCGCCGTGGAACGGTCAGCTGATGGAGACCTGGAACACCCCGGGTTATTACGGCGGCTGGACCAACACTCCGGTGATGTGCGATCCGTTCACCCGGCAGTGCCGGGGCTGGGCGCAGCCGTAAGCTACGGCCTGCTCTGGCGGGCCAGTGCCCGCGCCCGCACCCGGATCCGCGCGCCGTGGCGGGGCTGGTGGATCACCCCGCTGACCCGCGGCGGTTCGCCGGGCTCGGTGGTGGTGCACAACTCGACCCGGCGCAGCACCTCGCCCAGCACGATCCGCATCTCGGCCAGCGCAAGGTTGGCCCCCAGGCAGCGGCGGTTCCCGCCGCCGAACGGCAGCCAGGTGGTGGGGCTCAGGTGCTGCGGAGCGAGCATGCGCTCCGGGCGGAACTGCTCGGGGTGGTCGTACACCGCGCCGCTGGCGTGCACCAGCCCGATCGCCGGGATCCCCGTGACCCCGGCGGGCAGCCGGTAGCCGGCGATCTCCACCGGCGCCTTGAGAACCCGGCCGACGTCGAACACCACCGGCCGGATCCGCAGCGTCTCCCTGGCCACCGCGTCGAGGTACTCCTCGTCGCCGGCCTCGGCGGCGGCCACCGCGCGGGCCAGCACCTGCGGGTGGCGGGTCAGCCGCTCCAGCGCCCAGGACAGCGCGGTGGCCGTGGTGTCGTGGCCGGCCAGCAGCAGCGTCATCAACTGGTCGCGCAGTTCGGCGTCGGTCATCTGCCGGCCGCCGGCCTTATCGTCGTGGCCGGCCCGCACCAGCATGGCCAGTGCGTCGGTGCGTTCGGCGAGGTTCGGGTCGGCGCGCCGTTCGGCGATCTCGGCATAGAGCAGTTGGTCGGCCTCGGCGATCCGCCGGCCCAGCCCCCGCCACGGCCGGCGCCGCTGCAGTGCCGGCCGGGCGATGGCCAGCGTGTCGAAGGCGCCCAGAGTCAGCAGCCGCGGCATCAGCGACCGCAGCGCCGCCAGCCGCCGGGGGTCGCTGGCGCCGATGGCGGTCCGCAGAATCACCTCCAGGGTGATCTCGGACATCTTCGGCGCGACGGCGAATTCGACGCCGACCGGCCAGCCGTCGATGTTCTCCGCGGCGATCTCGGCGATCAGATCGGACTGGCGGGCCACCGCGTCCCGGTGAAACGGCGCCAGCATCAGCCGCCGCCGGTCGCGGTGCAGGTCTTCGTCGATCACCAGCACCGAACTGCGGCCCAGTATGCCCGCCAGCACCGAATTCGCCTCGCCCGCATGGTAAGTCCGCGGATCCCCGGCGAACACCGTCTTGATGTGGTCGGGGTTGGACAGGTAGACGCCGTCCCCGTACCCGGCCAGCCGAATGGTGAACACGTCGCCGTAGCGGCGCTGGCAAGCTAACGCGAACGCCGACCACCACCGCAGCATCAGCGCGGTCTGAACGACAGCCGGAAGCGGCGGTCCCGGCGGTAATCTGCCCACGTGCCCACCCTACGGCCGAACATCGTGCTTCTGCTGACCGATGAGGAGCGGGAGCGGGTGTGGTTCCCCGACCACATGCGGTTCCCCAACCGGGAGCGGATGGCCGCCCGCGGAATGCGGTTCACCAATCACCATGTGCACACCTTTCCCTGCACTCCGAGCCGGGCGACCATCCTGACCGGGCGGCATGCCGCCTCGACTGGCATGTTCGACAACATCAACTTCGGTTGGCAGCAACCGCTCGACCCGGCGATACCGACGCTGGGCCACCGACTGTCGGCCGCCGGATACCGGTGCGGCTACCTCGGTAAGTGGCATCTCGGTGGCGAGTCGCGCCGCCATGGATTGCGGCCGTACGGCTTCGACGACTGGCGGGCCCCCGACGCGCACGGCACCCCGTATCTGGGACATTTCATCGACGGCCGCACAGCCGACCGGGCGGCCCGCTGGATCACCGAGAACGCCGATCGCGGGCCCTGGCTGCTGGTGTGCTCGTTCGTCAACCCGCACGACATCATGCTCTACCCGCGCTTCCGCAAGCCGAGGGTCACCGACCACGGCGCGCAGTTGCCGCCGAACTTCACCGACGACCTTTCCGCGAAGCCGGTCACGCAGCGCTACTGGAGGGTCACCTGCGATGTCACCGGAGGGGTCGTCCGCGACGAGAAGGCCTGGCGCCGTTTGATCAATGCCTACATCGACCTCAACCTCGAAGTGGATCGCCACATCGGCACTGTGCTCGACGCGCTGGCCGACTCGGGCGTCGAGTCGAACACCCTGGTGGTGTCGACCTCCGACCACGGCGACCTCGCCGGGGCCCACGGGCTGCGCCAGAAGGCCGCCAATCTCTACCGGGAGAACGCCCAGGTGCCTCTCGCGATGGTCTGGCCCGGAACCATCCCGGCCGGCCGGACCAGCCAACGGCTCACCGGTGCCGTGGATCTGCTCCCGACTCTGCTGGCGGCGGCCGGTGCGGAGGCCTCGGCGGACGCGTTGCCGGGACGGGACCTCTCTCCACTGTGGTCGGATCCGCAACGCCCGATCCGCGACGCGGTGCTGGTCACCAGCGACGCCTTCTCCTCGATGGGGCCGGCCGGGCCGCATCGGGGCTTCCTGCGCGGGATCATCACCGAGTCGCACAAGTACGGCCGGTACTTCCGGCCCGGCGAACAACACCGCGGCCGGGCGGTTGCGGACCTGGAACTCTATGACCGGACCGCGGACCCCGCCGAGCTGCGCTCGCTCGCCGAAGGTCGGGGACCGGATGTCGAGGCCCTCGTCGAGGACCTTGACCGCCGTCTGGATGCGCTGATCGCCGCTGAGGTCGGTGCCGACGACGTGAACCTCCAGCAACCGAGGAGCAGGCTGGCGAGCCTGGGGTGGCTGTGGCGGCGGCGAGCGCGGGCAACCGGCATCGAACTGAATTAGGAACGTCGGCCGAACCGGTCCCTGCGACCATGCAAAACCGCTGATTAAGTGCTATAATTACGGTATCAGACGCGGCCGTTTCGCACGGTCGTTCATCAGCGGCGGGGGCTCCTGGATCACGTGTCGAGTGGCTTTCGCCTGCCCCAGGAAAGGTAACCCGTGACCGATTCCAGCAAAACCCTGATCGCCGCTCTGCTCGACCGCTCCGGCTCGATGTGCACCTAGGTGGCGGCCACCGAGGACGGCTGGCGCGAGTTCATCGCCACGCAGCGCTCCAACCCCGGGCAGTGCCAGGTGAGCCTCGCCCAGTTCGACGACGCCTACGAGGTGGTCTACCCGGCCACCGATATCTCCGCGGTGCCCGAGTTCACGCTCAAGCCCCGCGGCGCGACGGCACTGCTGGACGCCACCGGACTGCTGATCACCGAACTGGGGGAGCAGCTTTCGGCCCTGCCCGAAGACCAGCGGCCCGGGCAGGTGATCTGCCTGATCATGACCGACGGTATGGAAAACGCCAGTCAGCTGTGGACCTGGGAGGCCGTCAAGGCGCTGATCACCCAGCAGCGCAAGGTCTACGGCTGGGAGTTCATCTTCCTCGGCGCCGACATCGACGCCGTCGAGGTGGGAGAGCGGATGGGCATGGCCCGCCAGTACGCGATGACATTCGACAAGGACGACTACGCCAACAGCCGGGCGGCGTTCGCCTCGACGGCGGATGTGATCTGCGCGCGGCGGTCGTCTTACGGCAGTGAAGGCTTCACCGATGAGGACCGGCGCAAAGCGATGGGGCAGTAGCCCCTTTCGTCCGCTGCGGCTTCATTCCCCGGAGGTCTGGGCCTGTAGGACCGTGTCGGTCGGGGCGGTGCGTTCCCACAGCACCGCCCCGACGCACGCGGTGATCACCCAGCCGGTGCCCAGCACCGTGCACCAGGTCATGATCGCCATCGCCACACCGATCGGGCCGAAGCTGGCCCAGGCGTCGATCACGCCCGGGAAGATGATCCGGCCGATGACCGGGATGATGATCCCGTCGATCACCACGCCGGCAAGTCCAGCCAGCGCAAGGTATTTCACGCCGTGGCCGCCGTCACGCACCAGCACCAGCGGGGTCAGCGACCAGAACACCCACACCGGCACCAGCGCGATGACGAACATCAGCAGCTGCTGTGCCCCGGTGTAGTCCGCCCCGTAGGCGGTTCGTTCCCGCGCGATCAGCATGCCCAGGTACAGCAGGACCCACAGTGCGCCGCGGGCCAGCCGCTCACCGGTCCCGAACTGTTCGCGCCGCCAGGCCTTGGCGAACATGCCCGCCACCATGATCGACATCGGGATGCCCCACACCAGGAAGGCGGCGACCCCGACGACGGTCCAGATCGAGCGCAGCGCCGCGGTGTCACCGAACGCCGCTCGCACGGTGTCACTGGTGGGTCCGGACAGACCGAGTTCGCGAATCCAGACCGTTCCCGGGCTGGCGTTCTCGGCGAAACCCCTGAAATAGCTGAACCCCAGGATCATCAGCGGGATCACCACGGTGAACAACTGCAACGACACCAGTGCGCCCTGGGTTCCGCCGTCGATCTCCTTGAAGCGGGACACGACCGCGGCCACCGGGCTCAGCGCCCGCGATTCGATCAGCTGCCGCTGACGCTCGGCGAGGCGCTGGTGGATGTCGTCGCGCCGGATGCTTCCCATGGGGAGTGAACGTACAGCGCGTCAGTCCTCGATGCTCAGCGCTTGGGTGGGGCAGTTCTCGCACGCCTGCTCGAGGTCGATGCGGCGGTTCGCCGGGATGTCGTCCATCAGGATGGTCAGCGCGCCGTCGGCGCCGATCTCGAAGATGTCCGGGGCGGTCGCCTCGCACAGTCCGATCGAGGAGCACCTGGTGCGGTCGACGACGATCCTCATCGGACGTCCTTCTCCGGTGTGAAATCAGCTTGCATGCTCATCACGGTATGGAAGAAGTTGCCGTTCCCCAACTCCGGCTCGCCGACGACATGGATGTCGGGCAGCCGGGTGAGCAGTTCACGGAACGTGGCGGCGATCTGCCGGCGGGCCAGCTGCGCACCGAGGCAGTGGTGGATGCCGCCGCCGCCGAAGGCGACGTGCTTGTTGGGGGAGCGCGACAGGATCAGCTGTTCGGGATGGTCGAACACCTCGGTGTCCATGTTGGCCGAGGAGTAGAACATGATCACCTTGTCGCCCTCGGTGATGTGCTGCCCGCCCAGTTCGGTGTCGTGGGCGGCGGTGCGGCGGAACGTCATGATCGGGGTGGCCCAGCGGATGATCTCCTCGACCGCGATCGGCAGCCGGGCGTCAAGGTCTGCCATCAGCCAGGCGCGCTGCTCGGGGTAGTCGGTTCGCTCTCCTCCTGCTTGGGGTTCGCTCTCCTCCTGCTTGGGGTTCGCTCTCCTCCTGC
>JAPOHV010000078.1 GCA_029979305.1 Mycobacteriaceae bacterium
AGTTCGCGGGTGGCGTTGGAGGTCAGCACCACGAAGGGCTTGCGGGTGGCGGTGATGGTACCCAGTTCCGGGACGGTGACGGCAAAGTCGGAGAGCACTTCGAGCAGCAGGCCCTCGATCTCGATGTCGGCCTTGTCGGTCTCGTCGATCAGCAGCACGGTCGGATCGGTGCGCCGGATCGCGGTGAGCAACGGTCGCGACAGCAGGAACTCCTCGCTGAACACGTCGTCCTTGGTCGCCTGCCAGTCCCCGGAGCCCGACTGGATGCGCAGGATCTGCTTGGCGTGGTTCCACTCGTAGAGTGCGCGGGCTTCGTCGACGCCCTCGTAGCACTGCAGCCGCACCAGGCCAGACCCGGTGGCCTGGGCGACGGCGCGGGCCAGTTCGGTCTTGCCCACCCCGGCCGGACCCTCCACAAGCAGGGGCTTGCCGAGGCGATCGGCGAGGAAAACCGCTGTGGCGGTGGCGACATCGGGCAGGTAGCCGGTCTGCGTCAGTTTGGCCGTGACGTCGTCGATGTCGGCGAACAGCGGGGCCGGACGGGCCGGTGTCGTGGTCACGGAAGTCTCCAGTCGTCAGGCGGGCCGGGTGTGGCCGTCGCCGTAGACGATCCACTTGGTCGAGGTCAGTTCGGACAGTCCCATCGGCCCGCGGGCGTGCAACTTCTGGGTGGAGATGCCGATCTCGGCGCCGAAGCCGAACTGCTCGCCGTCGGTGAACGCGGTCGAGGCGTTGACCATGACGGCAGCGGCGTCGACCCGCTCGGTGAACCGTTGCGCGGCAGCCAGATCGCGGGTGACGATCGCCTCGGTGTGACCGGTGCCGTAGGTGTTGATGTGCTCGATCGCCGCGTCGAGGCCGTCGACGACCGCCAGCGCGATGTCCAGCGAGAGGAACTCGGCGCGCAACTCGTCCTCGGAGGGGTCGGCGTGCACCGTCACCCCGGCCTGCTCCAACGCGGCGACCAACCGCGGGCGGGCGACAGCCGCGATGCCGGCGTCGATCAGCAGGGTCTCGGCGGCGTTGCAGACACTGGGACGACGCGTCTTGGCGTTCAGCACGATCCGCTCGGCGACGTCGAGATCGGCGTCGGCGTGCACATAGACGTGGCAGTTGCCCACGCCCGTCTCGATGGTCGGCACGGTGGCGTCGCGAACCACGGCGTCGATCAGGCCGGCGCCGCCGCGCGGGATCACCACGTCGACCAACCCGCGGGCCTGGATCAGGTGGGTGACACTGGAACGGTCGGCACAGGGCAGCAACTGCACGGCGTCCTCGGGGAGGCCCTCCCCGCACATCGCCCCGCGCAGCACCATGACCAGTTCGGCGTTGGAGTTGGCGGCCGAGGAACTGCCTCGCAGCAGCACCGCGTTGCCCGACTTCAGCGTCAGCCCGAAAGCGTCGACGGTGACATTGGGCCGGCCCTCGTAGACGATGCCGACGACGCCGAGTGGCACCCGGACCTGCCGGGTCTGCAGACCGTTGGGCAGGGTGCGGCCGCGCAGCACCTCACCGACCGGATCGGGCAGGCCGGCCACCTGACGCAGCCCGGCGGCGATGCCGTCAATGCGTTGCGGGTTGAGCGCAAGCCGGTCGAGCATGGCCTCGGGTGTGCCGGCGGCGCGGGCTGCCTCGAGATCGGCGGCATTGGCGGCAAGGATCTGGTGGGTGTGGGCCAGCACCGCATCGGCTGCGGCATGCAGGGCCCGGTCCTTGACGGCGGTGGTCAGCGTCGCGAGCGTGCGCGCGGCGGCCCGGGCCCGGCGGGCGGCGGTGTGCACGACCTCGCGGACGTCGACCTCGGTGTCGGTATCCGCGCTCATCGGTCCAGGGTATCGGTTCTCGGCCAACCGGACGGTTGGGGCCGTCCGGATGGCGCTAGGTTGAGCCTGAGGACCATGACTGAGCTCAGCATCGCGCGTCGCACCTTCCTACAGCGCAAGATCCGGCTGCTGATATGGGCGACCATCGCCTACAACATCATCGAAGCCGCCGTCGCGCTGACCGCGGGCGCGCGGGCCTCCTCGACGGCATTGGTGGGCTTCGGTCTGGACTCGGTTATCGAAGTGGCGGCGGCAGCCGCGGTCGCCTGGCAGTTCGCCGCCGACGACCCGGAGCGCCGGGAGAAGACCGCGCTGCGACTCATCGCCTGGTCGTTTTTCGCGCTGGCGGCCTATGTGGCGGCCGACTCGCTGGCCGCACTGCTCGGGTACAGCGAGGCCCGGCCGTCCCCGGTCGGCATCGGGCTGGCGGCCGTCAGCCTCGCGGTGATGCCGCTACTGGCCTGGCTGCTGATCCGGGCCGGCCGCGAAATCGGTTCCCGCTCAACGGTCGCCGACGCGAAGCAGACCCTGCTGTGCAGCTATCTCTCAGCGGTGCTGCTGGTCGGTCTGGGCCTCAACGCGTGGCTCGGGTGGTCCTGGGCCGACCCGATCGCCGGGGTGGCGATCGCCGGGTTCGCGGTGCGGGAGGGCCTGCAGGCCTGGCGCGGCGATCCGTGTTGCTAACTCTTAACGAAGCGATCACGACTCCGCGCGCTCCCCGGGTACCCGGCCGGCGGATTGCTATTTTCCGGCCATGACGTCTGCAACGGGCGCATGGATGCGGACGGCCGCGGCTGTCGGCGCCGCGCTGCTCACGATGACTTGCCTGCCCACGCCGACCGCCGGCGCGTTCTCCCGCGAGGGCCTGCCGATCGAGATCCTCGACGTGCCCTCCCCCGCCATGGGGCGCAACATCCGGACCGAGTTCCAGTTCGGTGGCCCGCACGCCGTCTATCTGCTCGACGGCCTGCGCGCCGAGGACCAGACCAACGGCTGGGACATCAACACCGCGGCCTTCGAGTGGTACGAGAAGTCCGGCCTGTCGCTGGTGATGCCCGTCGGTGGCCAGTCCAGCTTCTACACCGACTGGTACCGCCCGGCAGCCGGGCGGGCCGGCACCGTCACCTACAAGTGGGAGACGTTCCTGACCCAGGAGCTGCCGGCCTGGCTGGCGGCCAACAAGGGTGTCGCGCCGACCGGCAACGCGATTGTGGGCCTGTCCATGTCGGGCGGTTCGGCGCTGAACCTGGCGATCTGGCATCCCGACCAGTTCCTGTTCGCGGCGTCGCTGTCGGGATTCCTCAACCCCTCGGCCGGACTGTGGCCGATCCTGATCAACGTCGCGATGCGCGACGCCGGCGGCTACAGCGCCTATGACATGTGGGGCCCGAAGAACGACGTCGCCTGGACGCGCAACGACCCGACCGTCAACGTCGGCCGGTTGGCGGCCAACGGCACGGCGGTGTGGGTCTACTGCGGCACCGGCGCACCTTCGGAGCTGGATCCCGACCCTTCATTCCTGGGGTCGTTCCCGGCGGCCTATCTGGAGAACGTCACGCTGGACACCACCAAAGAGTTCCAGAAGAAGTATCTTGCCGCCGGCGGCCGCAACGCGGTGTTCAACTTCCCCCCAACCGGCACCCACAGCTGGGGCTACTGGGGCGCGCAACTGCAGGCGATGAAGGCGGACATCCAGAAAGTTCTGGGCGTCGCGCCTCCCGGCTGAGCGGTCAGACCTCGGGGATCGCCCGCTCGATCTCATCCAGCCACACCGTGGCCGCCATATCCGACGGCGCCCGCCAGTCCCCCCGCGGCGAGAGCGAACCGCCGTGGGAGACCTTGGGCCCGTTGGGCAGCGCGGAGCGCTTGAACTGGCTGAACTAATAGAAGCGCCGCGCGAACACCGTCAGCCAGTGCCGGATGTCGGCCAGCGAGTAGGACGGTCGCTTGTCGGCTGGGAAGCCCGGCGGCCAGTCCCCCCGACCAGGGTCGCTCCAGGCATGCCAGGCCATGAAGGCGATCTTCGACGGCCGCAATCCATAGCGCAGCACATAGAACAGCGAGAAGTCCTGCAGCGCGTACGGCCCCACGGTGGCTTCGCTGCTCTGCACCGGCTCCCCCTCACCGACGGGTACCAGTTCCGGGGTGATCTCGGTGTCGAGCACCGACTGCAGGATCCGCCCCACCTCCTCGTCGAACTGATCCGAGGCGATCACCCATCGGATCAGATGCTGGATAAGGGTTTTCGGCACTCCGGCGTTGACGTTGTAGTGGCTCATCTGGTCACCCACGCCGTAGGTGGACCAGCCCAGCGCCAACTCGGACAGGTCCCCGGTGCCCAGCACGATGCCACCGCGCTGGTTGGCGATCCGGAACAGGTAGTCGGTGCGCAGGCCGGCCTGGACGTTCTCGAAGGTGATGTCGTAGACGGCTTCGCCGCGGGCGAAGGGGTGGCCCATCTCGGTGAGCATCAACATGGCCGTCGAACGGATGTCGATCTCGGAGAAGGTCACCCCCAGCGCCTTGGAGAGCGCGATCGCGTTGTTCTTGGTGCGCTCCCCGGTGGCGAATCCGGGCAGCGTGAAGGCCAGGATGTCGCTTCGGGGGCGGCCCTCTCGGTCCATCGCCTTGGCAGCGACGATCAGCGCGTGGGTGGAGTCCAGCCCGCCGGAGACCCCGATGACGACCTTGGGGAAGTTCAGCGCCCGTAGCCGCTGCTCGAGTCCGGACACCTGGATGTTGTAGCCCTCGTAGCAATCCTGTTCGAGGCGCACCGGATCGTTGGGAACGAACGGGAACCGTTCCACCTCGCGACGCAGTCCGATATCGCCGGCCGGGGGATCCAGCCGAAACACGATGCGCCGGAAGGATTCCAGCTCGCCCTGATGGTGACGCCGGTTGTCGTCGAAGGTCCCCATCCGCAGCCGCTCGGCGCGCAACAGGTCCAGATCAACGTCGGCCACCGAACGGCGGTCACCCTTCGGGAAACGCTCTGAGGCGGCGAGCAATCGGCCGTTCTCGTAGATCATGGTCTGGCCGTCCCAGGCCAGATCGGTGCTCGACTCACCCTCCCCCGCCGCTGCGTAGACGTAGGCCGCCAGACAGCGGGCCGACGCCGAGCGGGCCAGCAGCGCGCGGTCCTCAGCGCGGCCGATGGTGATCGGGCTGCCGGACAGGTTCGCCAGCACGGTGGCCCCGGCCAGCGCGGCCTGCGCACTCGGCGGCACCGGGACGAACATGTCCTCGCAGATCTCGACGTGCAGCACCAGACCGGGCACATCGGAGGCTCCGAACAGCAGATCAGGGCCGAACGGAACGTCGGCCCCGAGCAACCGCACCGTCCCGGTCATGTCGTCCCCCGGGGCGACTTGGCGGCGCTCGTAGAACTCCCGGTAGGTCGGCAGATAGGACTTCACCGCTACGCCCAGGATCGCGCCACGATGGATCACCACCGCGGTGTTGTAAATGCGGTGCAGATGCCGCAGCGGCGCCCCGACCACCAGCACCGGCAGCAGATCTGCCGACCCGGTCACCACGTCGGCGATCGCGGACTCGACGGCGTCGAGCAGGCTGTCCTGCAGCAGGATGTCCTCGATCGAATAACCGGACAACGTCAACTCGGGGAACACCGCCACCGCCACACCCTCGTCGTGGCACTCCCGGGCGATCCGCAGCACCGACGCCGCGTTGGCGGCCGGGTCGGCGAGCACCGTGTGGTGGGTGCAGGCGGCGAGGCGGGCGAACCCGTGGGTGTAGGCGGAGAGAAAATCCACACCTCATTGTCTCAGCCCGGCGTCGAGAACGGCGTTTTGGCCGGGTTTAGCCGCACTTTCGCGCCCGCTCGACGGTTTGGGCGAGACTGGGAGCGTGCACGCCGCCCCCGAACTCGTCGCGCTGCTGGCCGGCCGGCGGGTGGCGGTGCTGACCGGGGCCGGCATCTCGACCGACTCCGGGATACCGGACTACCGCAGCCCCGACTCCCCGCCGTCCAACCCGATGACCATCCGCCAGTTCACCTCCAGCACGGAGTTCCGCCGCCGCTACTGGGCCCGCAACCACCTGGGTTGGCGGCATATGGCACAGACCGAACCCAACGCCGGGCACCGGGCACTGGCCGCCCTGGAGCGGGCCGGGATCGTCACCGGGGTGATCACCCAGAACGTCGACCTGCTGCACACCAAGGCCGGCAGCCATACGGTGATCAACCTGCACGGCACCTACGCCCAGGTGGTCTGCCTGGACTGCGGCCATACCCTCTCGCGCGCGGCGCTGGCCGACAGACTGGAAGCCGCCAATCCCGGATTCACCGAACGCACCGAGCGGATAGGCGGCCTGGCGGTGGCCCCCGACGCCGACGCGACGGTGACCGACACCGACTCGTTCGAGTTCGTCGACTGCCCGGAATGCGGCGGGATGCTCAAACCCGACATCGTCTACTTCGGCGAGTCGGTCGCCAAAGAGATTGTCGAGCAGGCGTATTCACTGGTGGACAGTTCCGAGGTGCTGCTGGTGGCGGGGTCGTCGCTGACGGTGTTCTCCGGCTACCGCTTCGTCCGCCACGCCGCCGCCGCCGGCATCCCGGTCGCGATCCTCAACCGGGGTGCCACCCGCGGCGATGACCTGGCGACGGTGAAGGTCGACGCCGGCTGCTCCCCGGTGCTGACGCTGCTGGCCGAGGAGCTGACCGGCCGCAAGCCGCCGGTGTCGTAAGGTCGCCGGATGGCCACCGCGGACGACACCATCTCCGGCGACATCTCCCCCGCCGACATCACCATCGGCGACGTCCTGGCCGCCTTCGCCGTCGGGATCGGCGGCGCCGTGCTCAGGCCGGTACGCCCCGGACCCGGACCCGCCACCGGCCGCTGGGGAGTCGGCGTCGGTGAGGCCGCCGCCGGCCTGCCCTGGGTGCCCGGCCCGGTCCGCGGCCTGGCCCGCCAGCTCAACCAGTTCGGTTCGGTCGTGGTCAGCCCCGCCGGCCTGGAATACGACGGCGACGAGGTGGACTGGTCGAAGGTCACCGAGATCCGCAGCCGCCGCCTGGTCGGTTATCTGCTGACCGACGCGGTCACCAAACAGGTGAACCGGCTGCCGCTGTGGCGGTTCCCCGGCCGCGGCCTGGTACTCAAGGCGCTCAGCGAGGCGGCTCTGACGGCGGTGGCCGTCGCCGCCGGCCTCAAGCTCGACAGCGGTGTGTTCACCGTCTGCGTGCCCGCCGAGGTGCAGTACCGCGGGCTGTTGCGCGGCAAGCAGATGTCGGCGGGCATGCCGGCCGCGCTGGTGCTCGCCGACCCGGCGGTGCGCGACCTGGTGGAGTCGACGGCCAGGGCACATGGCGTACCGGTGCGGATGGCCGACGACGACGCCCTCGAGGTCGCCGCGCAACGCGCCGCGACCATCCGCTATCTGGCCGGCCAGGCCGCCGCGGCCGTGGGCGGCCTACTGAGTCAGACCGGCACCAGATCGTCGGCATGAACGGCCGGCCGGCGAAGTTCGGCCGGAAGCTCCGTGGTGGACCGCCCGATCATGGTCGTGAGCTCCGCCGCGTCATAGGCCACCACCCCGCGGGCGACCATCTCGCCGTCAGGGCCGTGCAACTCCACGACATCGCCGCCGAAGAACTTGCCGGTGCACGCGGTGATCCCGGCCGGCAGCAGCGAGCGGCGCTGCTTGACCACCGCCCGCACCGCACCGGCGTCCAGGCTCAGCGACCCGGCGGACTCCGCGGCGTAGCGGACCCAGAACCGGCGGGCCGACATCCGGTCCGGCCGGGGGGCGAACACCGTGCCCACCGACGCCTCGGTGAGCGCGGCACCTGCGTCGGAGGCGGCGGCCAGCAGCACCGGCACCCCGGCGTCGGCGGCCAACAGGGCCGAGGACAGCTTGGAGGCCATGCCGCCGGTACCCAGCCGGCTACCCCGACCGGCTACCACACCCGCGAGGTCGTCGGGTCCGGCGACCTCGGAGATGAAGCGCGCGTTACCTTTTCGCGGATCCGCGTCGTAGAGGCCGTCGATATCGGACAGCAGAACCAGGGCGTCGGCGCCCACCAGGTGGGCCACCAGCGCCGAGAGCCGGTCGTTGTCGCCGAACCGGATCTCGTTGGTCGCCACCGTGTCGTTCTCATTGACGATGGCCACGGCGTGCAGCGCCCGCAGCCGGTCGAGCGTGCGCTGGGCGTTGGTGTGCTGCACCCGCTGGGAGATGTCGTGCGCGGTCAGCAACACCTGCCCGACCGTACGGTCGTAGCGGGCGAACGCCGTGCTCCAGGCGTTCACCAGCGCCACCTGGCCGACGCTGGCCGCGGCCTGCTTGGTGGCCAGGTCGGCGGGCCGGCGGTTGAGCTTGAGCGGCTCGATGCCGGCGGCGATGGCGCCCGAGGACACGATCACCACATCGGTGCCGGCCTTCATGCGGGCCTCGATGGCGTCGGCCAGCGCGGCCAGCCGGGTGGCGTCGAACAGCCCCGAGGCGTCGGTCAGCGCGGTGGTGCCGATCTTGACGACGATGCTGCGCGCGGCCCGCACGGCATTGCGGTGGGCGCTGCTCACCGGTCGGCCTCGTCGGAGTTCTCCCGGCGCTGGCGTCGGGCCTGCTTGCGCTCGGCGGCGCCGATGCGGTCGTTGCGCTCGACACGGACGTCGGTGCCGCGGCCGGACAGCGTGACGTCGATCCCGGCGGGGGTCTGCGGCTCCCAGTCGAAGGTCATCTCGCCGATGGTCACCGCGCAGCCGGGTTTCGCGCCGAGCTTGAGCAGTTCCTCCTCGACTCCGAGGCGGGCCAGCCGGTCGCCGAGGTAGCCGACCGCCTCGTCGTTGTCGAAGTCGGTCTGGGCAACCCAGCGCTCCGGACGGGTGCCACGGACGATGAAGCCGCCGCGGTGCGCGGGATCGGCCTCGACGGTGAATCCGCTGGAGTCCACCGGGATCGGCCGGATCACCGGGCGCCGCGTCACCACCGGCGGCTGAGCGGCCCGGTAGGCGGCGACCATGTCCCACAGCCCGAAGGTCAGCTCCCGCAAGCCTTCCCGGCTCACCGTGGAGATCTCGAACACCGGCCAGCCGCGCTTCTCGATCTCCGGCCGGACGAAGTCGGCGAGCTCGCGGGCCTCCGGCACGTCGATCTTGTTCAGCACCACCGCACGCGGCCGCTGCGCGAGGTCGCCGAGTGTGGTGTCCCCCTGCAGCGTGGGCTGGTAGGCCGCTAGTTCGGCTTCCAGCGCGTCGATGTCGGAGATCGGGTCGCGCCCGGGTTCCAGGGTGGCGCAGTCGACGACGTGGGCGAGCACCGCACACCGCTCGATGTGGCGCAGGAAGTCCAGCCCCAGGCCGCGGCCTTGCGAGGCGCCGGGGATCAGGCCGGGCACATCGGCGACGGTGAAGGTGTGATCGCCGGCCGAAACCACGCCGAGGTTGGGCACCAGGGTGGTGAACGGATAGTCGGCGATCTTGGGTTTGGCCGCCGAGATGGTCGACACCAGCGAGGACTTGCCCGCCGAGGGGAAACCGATCAGCCCGACGTCGGCGACGGTCTTGAGTTCCAGGGTGAGGTCGCGGGCCTGCCCCTTCTCCCCGAGCAGCGCGAACCCGGGGGCCTTGCGGGCCCGGGAGGCCAGCGCGGCGTTGCCCAGTCCGCCGCGGCCGCCTTCGGCTGCGACGAACCGGGTGCCCGCGCCGACCAGGTCGGCCAGCAATCGGCCCTGCTCGTCGAGGACGACCGTGCCGTCGGGAACCCGGACCTCCAGATCACCGCCCGCGGCGCCGTCACGGTTGGCGCCCATTCCCTGCTTTCCCGACGCGGCGACCACGTGGGGATGGAAGTGGAAGTCCAGCAGGGTGTGCACCTGGGGGTCGACCACCAGGACCACGCTGCCGCCGCGTCCGCCGTTACCGCCGTCGGGACCGCCGAGCGGTTTGTACTTCTCCCGGTGCACCGACGCGCAGCCGTTACCGCCGCTGCCCGCGCGGGTGTGAATCACCACGCGGTCGACGAAGCGAGGCATCCTCGGAGTGCCCCCGAAAAGCCTTAAGCCTCCGAGCGGACGGCGCGAACGACGTTGACGGTCTTGCGGCCGCGCTTCACCCCGAACTCCACCGCACCCGGAGCGGTGGCGAACAGCGTGTCGTCACCGCCGCGGCCGACATTGGTGCCGGGGTGGAAATGAGTACCCCGCTGCCGCACCAGAATCTCGCCGGCCTTGACGACCTCGCCGCCAAAGCGCTTGACGCCGAGCCGCTGTGCGTTGGACTCGCGGCCGTTGCGTGAGCTGGAAGCGCCCTTCTTGTGTGCCATGTCTGATCGCTCCCTTGCGCTACTTGATGCCCGTGACCTTGACCACGGTCAGCTGCTGACGGTGGCCCTGCCGCTTGTGGTAGCCGGTCTTGTTCTTGAACTTGTGGATCCGGATCTTCGGGCCCTTGGTGTGCTCGAGGACCTCGCCGGTGACGGCGACCTTGGCCAGTTCCTTGGCGTCGGTGGTGACGGAACCGCCGTTGACCACCAGCGCCACCGGCAGCGACACCGCCGCACCGGGCTCGGAGTCGAGCTTCTCCACCTTCACCACGTCGCCGACGGCGACCTTGTACTGCTTGCCGCCGGTCTTGACGACCGCGTAGGTGGCTTTCTCGGCTGCCATCGTTCCTCTTCCAAAGTCGGCGACCCAGGCGTCCCTGTGCCGCGGGCGCGCGCTACCGGGGGTTGCGCGAGCGGGTCTGTGGTCGCGGTTCGCGCCGGTCGGGACCAGGCGTACCGCTGCCGCCGGCTAGGCCTGGCGGCAACCGCCCAAGGGTACTCCGACCAGCGCCGGAGGGTCAAACCGCGGGTGGTCCGGCCGGCCGGGCCGCGGCGCGGCGCCGGGAGCGGCCGGGCGGTGGTGCGGGTTCGGCCTCCTCGTCGTCGTCCTCGTCGTCCTCATCGTCCTCACCGTCCTCGTCGTCCTCGTCGTCGAGGTCATCGTCCTCGCCGTCGACGATCTCGAGGGACTCGTCCTCCTCGATCGCGTCGTCGTCGATGACGTCCTCGTCGACTTCGTCGAGTTCGATGTCCTCGTCGTCCTCGTCGTCTTCCTCGAGGTCGTCGTCGTCCTCCTCGAGTTCCTCGACCAGGTCGGCGTCGGTGTCCTCCTCCTCGTCGAGGTCGGCGACGAACTCCTCGGCGAGTTCGTCCTCGACGCCCTCATCCTCGTCCTCGTCACCGTTCTTCGCCGCGGCCATCGCCTTGAACATCGGGTGCTCGCCGTGCACGTGCGACGGCACCCGGGCCACGGCGGCCTCCTCGGCCTTACCCCGGCGGCCGCGCCGGCCGCGCCGGCCACCGCCGCCGCTGCCCGACTCGGCCTTGCGCCCGGCGGCGGGTGCGTGGTCGACGGGTTCGGCGTGCATCAGGATGCCGCGACCGCTGCACTGCGGGCAGGTGGTGGAGAACGCCTCGATCAGCCCGGTGCCCAGCCGCTTGCGGGTCAGCTGAACCAGCCCCAGCGAGGTGACCTCGGACACCTGGTGGCGGGTGCGGTCACGGGCCAGCGCCTCGGTCAGCCGGCGCAGCACCAGGTCCCGGTTGGACTCCAGCACCATGTCGATGAAGTCGATGACCACGATGCCGCCGATGTCGCGCAGCCGCAGCTGGCGCACGATCTCCTCGGCCGCCTCGAGATTGTTCTTGGTCACGGTCTGCTCGAGGTTGCCGCCGGCGCCGGTGAACTTGCCGGTGTTGACATCGACCACCGTCATCGCCTCGGTGCGGTCTATGACCAGCGTGCCGCCCGAGGGTAACCACACCTTCCGGTCCATCGCCTTGGCCAGCTGCTCGTCGATGCGGTGCACCGCGAACACGTCCGGTCCGTCCTGGCCGCCGGCAGGCTCGTACTTGGTGAGCTTTGGAAGCAGTTCGGGCGCAACTGAATTCACATACCCGGTGATGGTCTCCCAGGCCTGCTCGCCGGAGACGATCAGCCCCGAGAAGTCTTCGTTGAACAGGTCGCGAACAACCTTGACCAGGACGTCTGGCTCCTCGTAGAGCGCGA
Source organism: Mycobacteriaceae bacterium (assembly GCA_029979305.1). GTDB lineage: Bacteria > Actinomycetota > Actinomycetes > Mycobacteriales > Mycobacteriaceae > Mycobacterium. Next base: position 11,842 of record JAPOHV010000078.1, read on the forward strand.
CGGCGGCTCCGGCCTTCTTTGCCTTGGTCTCCTCGGCCTTCTCGGCGATGGTGGCCCAGCGCTCCTGCAGCCGGGTGACGTCGGCGCGGATGTCCTCTTCCTTAACGCCCTCCGAAGCGGTGCGAATGATCACCCCGGCGTCGGCGGGGACGACCTCGCGCAGGATCTCCTTGAGCCGCTGTCGCTCGGTGTCGGGCAGCTTGCGGCTGATCCCGGTGGACGACGCACCCGGCACGTAGACCAGGAAGCGGCCGGCCAGCGACACCTGGGTGGTCAGCCGGGCGCCCTTGTGCCCGACCGGGTCCTTGCTGACCTGGACGACGACGTAGTCGCCGGGCCGCAGCGCCTGCTCGATCTTGCGGTTGTTGCCGCCGAGGCCGGCGGCCTCCCAGTTGACCTCGCCTGCGTACAGCACGCCGTTGCGGCCGCGCCCGATGTCGATGAACGCGGCCTCCATCGAGGGCAGCACGTTCTGAACGATGCCAAGGTAGATGTTGCCGACCTGCGAGGCCGACGCCGCCGAGGTCACGAAGTGCTCGACGACGATGCCGTCTTCGAGGACGGCGATCTGGGTGTAGCGGGCGCCCACGTGCGGCGGTTCGGTACGGACCTTGTCGCGCACCCCCATCACCCGGTTGACGGCCTCCCGGCGGGCCAGGAACTCAGCCTCGGTCAGCACCGGCGGGCGGCGCCGCCCGGCGTCGCGGCCGTCGCGCCGGCGCTGCCGCTTGGCCTCCAGGCGGGTGGAGCCGCTGATGCCCTGGATCTCGTTGTTGTCCGACTTCTTCGAGCGCGGGGCCCGTTCGTGGACGACGGTATTGGGCGGGTCGTCGCCGGATGTGGCCTCGGAATCCTCGCCGGAACCGCCACGGCGGCGCCGGCGGCGGCGCCGACGACGGGTGCCGCCCTCCCCGCCGGCCGACTCCTCGTCGCCGGCTTCCTCGTCCGCCTCGGACTCCTCGCCGTCCTCGCCCGCTCCCTCTGCGGTGTCCTCGGTGTCGTCGTCCTCGTCCTCGGCGCCGGCCTGCTCGCCGCGGCCGCGGCCGCGGCCGCGCCGGCCACGGCGGCGGCGGCGGTTGGCGGGACGTTCGGCGCCCTCGCCGTCGGCGTCCTCGGCGTCCTCGATGTC
>JAPOHV010000091.1 GCA_029979305.1 Mycobacteriaceae bacterium
CCGCGACTCGCTGCTGCAATTGGCCGGAGACGCCGGATACGCGGTGGAGGAACGCAAGATCGACGTCGAGGAGTGGCGTAAGGGCGTGGCATCGGGAGAGATCACCGAGGTGTTCGCCTGCGGCACCGCGGCGGTCATCACCCCGGTGGCGCAGGTGAAGTACGGGCAGGGCGGGTTCACCGTCGGCGATGGCGAACCCGGCGAGGTCACCATGGCGCTGCGCGACACCCTCACCGGCATCCAGCGCGGCACCTTCGCCGATACGCACGGTTGGATGACCCGGCTCCGCTGACGCTGCGCGGGTGGGTGCTGGATGACCCGGCTCCGCTGACGCTAACCCGTGACGATGGTGTTGCGCCCCGTTCGCTTCGCCTGATAAAGGGCCGCGTCAGCCCGCGAGATCCAGGACCCCAGATCGTCGCCCACCTGCAGTTCGGCCACACCGACGCTGACGCTGACGCCGAACAGCCTCTGGAACGGTGTCTCGTTGATCCGAAGGCGCAGCTTCTCGGCTGCGGCAATCCCCTCCCGTAGACTGCAAAAACGCAACAGGACGACAAATTCCTCACCGCCCCAACGCCCGACGACATCGGTGGCGCGGATGTTCTCGCGCAGCCGGGCGGCGACGTCGACGAGAACCTGGTCGCCGGTCTGGTGCCCGTGGTTGTCGTTGATGTCTTTGAAATGGTCGATATCGACCATCAGCAGGGTAAGCGCCTGGCCGTGCCGTTGCGCCTGGGCGAGATCGGCTGAGAGCAGTTCGCTGGTCTGCCGGCGGTTCCACAGACCGGTCAGCGGGTCGGTGACCGCCAATTCCCTCAACTCGGCTTCGAACCGCCTGCGCTCACTGACATCGCGGGTGACGCCGAGGATCTGCACCACATGGCCGTCGGCGTCGGTGTGAGGGATCACCTGCACCTCGCCGATCATGATGGTGCCGTCCCTGCGGTAGTACTCGTGCTCGCCGCGGTATTCGGGCGGACGGCTGCCCTCGGCGATGCTGGCGAACAATCGCCGGAAGTAGTCAGCAACCTTCGCGGCGGACTCGGGCGGGTGGATCTCCTCGAGCGACTGACGCAGGGCCTCCGCGGGGGTGAACCCGCGCACCCGCTCAACGGCCGGGCTGATGTAGGTGATCGTGCCGTCGAGGGCCATCGTCCAGATGACGTCCCAGGCGTTCTCGGCCAGCAGCCGGTGGCGCTCCTCGGAGCGGCGCAATTCGGTCTCCAGTTCGTGCAGTTTGGTGATGTCCTGCAAAGCGCCCTCAAGCACCGCCGAACCGTCCGGCCGCTGGGAGCACTGCACCCAGCCGCGGCTGTACACCGGACGTCCACTGATGTGCCGCCACTTGAGGTCGACCCACATGCTCTGGCCCGGCCGCATGGACCGCATGGCTGCGAAGGTTCCGGCGGAGTCGGGGTCGATACGTTCGACCATCGCCTGCGCGTCGGAGGGCTTGGTGCCGAAGCGATTTCCCACCAACTGGGTTCGCATGCCCCCGTTGACGAACTCAAGCGCCAGGTCCGGCCGGATCCGCAGGATGAAGAAGACGAAACCGGCGCTGTCGGCGACCCGTTGAAACCAGCGGGAATCGGGCGGGTCGCCGGTAGGGGTCTCGGAGTCAGTGATCGCGCACCTCCTCGAAACGGCCCGACTTGGAGGCCAACTTTATCCGGTAAACCGTGCCCTGTTTGGGTCCGGACGGATCCGGCGGCGGCTGGTGTGGGGGAAACCTCAGCAGCGGCATGATCCGGTCGACGAGCAGCGCCATCCCGGCCTCCCGGTCGGCGCCGCGGCACTCTTCGAATCGGCCCCAGGCGATCACGCTGCGCCAGTTGGACAGATCGTCGACATGCTCGACCTCCACGCAAACGTCAGGGTGGGCGCGCATCGCGCGCAGTTTCGCACCGTCCATCCCATGGCCCCAGAGGTAAGTCCCGTCGTAGGCGTAACTCACCGGAACGACGTAGACACGGCCGTCGTCGTCGATGCAGCCGATGCGGGCGATCACCTCGGTGCGCAGCAGGTCCTCGATCTGCGCGGCATTCAGTTCGCCAAGCAATCGGTGTTCCCTCGCTTTCAGGTTCGGATCGACAGCCCGATCACGGTGACGGTGGTGGCCACCTCGACCGCCGCGCCCATCACATCGCCGGTGATCCCCCCGAAGCGCCGCACGCAGTGACCGATCAGCAGCACCGCGACGAGCATCGCCGCGACCACCGCCGCGGGACCCTGCCACGGCCGGGCACCGGCGAAGACCGCACACCCCGCCAGTAACGCCACCCACGCCGCGACTCCTGCGGGGGGTTGGCTTCCGGCGACCAGAGCCCCCAGGCTGCTGCCCGGCGCTGCCGGAACTCCGCGGCGGCTGGCCAGCACCGCGGCGACCCGGCCGGCGACGACGGCGGTCACCACAGCGACCGTCCCGGCCACACCTGCCGGCAGGGCGGCGAACGCGGCCGTCTGAGCCAGGAGCGCCACCGTGACGGCCGCGACCCCGAATGCCCCGGTGGAGCCGTCGTGCATCACCGCCAGCGCGCGCTCGGGCGGTCCGTAGCAGCCGAGTCCGTCTGCGGTGTCGGCCAGACCGTCGATGTGCAGACCCCGGGTGAGCACCAGCAGAACACTCACTGCGAGCAGTCCGGCCAGCAGGCTGTGCGGGCCGAACGCCCAACGGCCCGCCCACAGCGACGCGGCCGTGGCCAGTCCCAGAGCGATGCCGACCACCGGCAGCGCGGCGATCGCCGGACCGCCCGGACCGCGATCGTGGCGCCCCACCGGCAGTACCGTCGCGAAGCCGAAAGCGCTGCCCAGGGCGCTCATCACCGGTCGGCCTGCGGTCCGGACACACCGGCATCGGTGAAGGTGGCCATCGACGACAGGGTGGCGACGGCGGCACGGACGATCGGCAGCGCCACCGCGGCGCCGGTGCCCTCCCCGAGCCGCAGACCCAGATCGACGATCGGATCCAGCCGTAGATGCGTCAGCGCCAACGCGTGCGCGGGTTCGGGGGAGCGGTGGCCCGCCTGCCACCACAGCCGTGCCCCGGGCGCCAGTTGCTCGGCCAGCAGTGCAGCAGCGGTGACCACCAGGCCGTCCAGCAGCAGCGGCGTGCGCCGGACCGCGGCCTGCGCGCAGAACCCGGCGATGGCGGCCAGGTCGGCGCCGCCGCAGACGGCCAGCAGACCCAACGGCTCGCCGTGCAGGTCGCGTGAGCGATAGAGCGCGTCGCGCACCGCCGCCGTCTTCCGGCTCCATGCCGCGTCGTCGATGCCGGTGCCGCGGCCCACCGCCGCGACCGGTTCGGTTCCGGTCACGGCCGCCACCAGGGTGGTAGCCGCCGTGGTGTTCCCGATACCCATATCCCCGGCGATCAGCAGATCCGCGCCGGCGTCGACCTCCTCGTCGGCGATCCGGCGGCCGAGTTCCAGCGCCTGCGCCGCCTGCTCGGCGCTCAAGGCGTCCTCCACCGCGATGTTTCCGCTGCCGCGGCGCACCCGGAACCCGCCGGGGTCGCCGTCCCGGTCCACCGCGACGTCGACCGCGCGAACGCCTGCCCCGGCCGACTCGGCGAGCACATTGATGGCCGCACCGCCGGCCTCGATGTTGTCCAGCATCTGACCGGTGACCTCGGCGGGATAGGCCGAGACTCCCGCCTCGGTGACCCCGTGGTCACCGGCGAACACAACGATGCGTACCCGCCCGAATTGCCTTGGCGGACAGTGTCCCTGGCAGGCGGATGCCCAGACCGACAGATCCTCGAGCCGCCCCAGCGCGCCGGCCGGCTTGGTCAGCAGTTCCTGTCGCCGCCGCGCTGCGGCGGCGACCCGGCCGTCGGGCGGGACGATTTCGGGGAAGTCCACCTGTCGCGGCTCGCTCACTTGACAGCCACCGGCTGCCCGGCCACCACCAGGACCACGTGCTGGCAGCTGTCGGCCAGTCGCTGGTTGAGCGCACCCAATTCGTCGGCGAAACGCCGCCCCGCCTCGGTGGCGGGCACCACGGTCAAGCCGACCTCCGGGCTGACCAGAACCAGGTCGGCGGCGTCGCGCACAGCGGCCACCAGGGCGCCGACGTCGGCGTCGATCCGACCCTGCCACGCGCAGCGGTCCAGCGCTGCGGTCAGCCAGCCGCCGACGTCATCGACGATGGTCGGGGTGACCGGGTCGCGGCGTAGATGACCGGCGACATCGACGGATTCGACAGTGATCCAGGCGGGTGGCCGGCGCCGACGGTGATCGGCGATCCTGCGCTGCCACTCCGCGTCGTCACCGCCCGTGGCACCGGTGGCGATGTAGCGGACAACTGATTGGGGATCCAGTGCCGACTCGGCCCAGCGTGACTTGCCCGATCGGATCCCGCCCAGCACCAGGGTCCGCACGCGCTCTCAGACCACCTCGGCGCCACGCGCGACCTGCGGCCGCGGCACCCGCCAGCGGCGGGGCTGCATGGCACGCGGCACCGCGTACATACCGAGTTTCGCGTGCGACTCGGTGTTGTCGGGGAACTTCGCGTCGACGGCCCGATTGACCTTGCGCACCAACAGGAATCCGTCGATCAGCATCGCGACTGTCACGACCGGCATCGCGTAGTTCAGGTACAGCGCCAGCTTGGGAGCGACCATCGTGCCGAACAGCAGCAGCAGTGTCCACGGCATCAGCAGGCCGAGCAGGCTGGGCCGGGAGTCCACGATGTCGCGGACGTAGCGTTTCACCGGACCCTTGTCGCGGGCGATCAGGAAAGCCTCCTCGCCCGCCTTCATCCGCTCGTTGCGTTCGGCGACGAGGGATCGCTGCCTGAGTTTGTCCGCCTTGCGCTCCTCTTTGGTCATCGAGTTGCGGGCTTCCTTGCGCCGCTGCCGCGCCTCCGCGGCGGTCATCGGAGCGGGCGCCACCGGGCCGCGGCGCCTGTTGCTCTCACTGCGCTTGGGGGTGGGCCGGCCCTTGGGGGCGGTGGTGCCGGCGGTGCCGCCCGCCGGCGGTGTCGGGTCGCTCTCAGGCTCGGGCGCGTCCGAAGCGTCGTCGTTCCCGTCGTTGCGGCGGCCCAGCAGTTTCACGCCTGACAGGTTACTTCGCCTGCCCTGCCGGGCGGCATGCGACCGCAGCGCTTCGGCCGGCCGTACCCTGCTGCCATGACGGAGGCGGCCAGGGTGCTCATCGCGCCGGACTGCTTCGGGGGCAGCCTGAGCGCCGTCGACGCCGCCCGGGCCATCGCGCAGGGCTGGAGCCGGGCCCGCCCGGCCGACCGTCTGACGCTGCTGCCGCTGTCCGACGGCGGGCCGGGATTCGTCGATGCACTCGCCGCGAGTCATCCTGGCTGGCAACGCCGGCGATGCCGGGTCCGCGGTCCGCTGGCCGCCGCCGTCGACGCCGACTGGGTTTTCGACCCCGACACCGCAACGGCCTACATCGAATCCGCGCAGGCGTGTGGACTGGCACTGCTCGGCGGACCGCCGACCGTTCACACCGCGGTGGCCGCCCACAGCGTGGGAGTGGGCGGGTTGATCGGCGCGGCCCTCGACGCCGGCGCGCGGACCGTCGTGGTGGGCCTCGGCGGCAGTGCCTGCAGCGACGGCGGCAGGGGCATGGTCGAAGAACTGGGCGGCTTGGACGCCGCCCGCGGCAGACTCGCCGGAGTGGACCTGATCGCCGCGACCGATGTCGAACACCCGCTGCTGGGGCAGTCCGGGGCGGCCCGGGTCTTCGGTCCGCAGAAAGGCGCCGACCCGCCCACTGTCGAACTCCTCGAGTCGCGGCTGAGCACATGGGCGGGGGAGTTGGCGGCCGCGGCCGGGCACCCGGTCGCCGGGCTGCCCGGGGCCGGCGCCGCCGGGGGCCTCGGCGCCGCATTGCTGGCACTGGGCGGACGGCGAGAGTCCGGGGCCGAACTCATCGCCCGGCATACCGGAGTGGCCGACGAGATCGGCCGGGCGGACCTGGTGGTCACCGGCGAAGGCCGGCTCGATGACCAGTCGCTGCACGGGAAGGTGGTCGGCTCGCTGGCGGCGGCGGCGACCGCGCTCAGGGTGCCCGTGGTGGTACTGGCCGGCCAGGTGGCTCTTGACCAGCCCGAACTGACGGCCGCCGGGATCGGCGCGGCATACGCGCTGGCGGATCACGCCGGATCGGTACAACTGGCGATTGACGACGCCGCAGCTCAGCTGTCCGGGCTGGCCGCACGCGTCGCCGCTGATGCCGGTGCGGGAGCGGCCCGCAAGGAATAGCGCGGACACCGGGTACCGTTGAGGTCAGTGGGCGTAGTCCGCCCGACCACCTCACGCTCACGAGGGAGAACTGATGACTGACGAGTCGGCCACGAAGACTGACCTGGGGACCGACCCGGGGACCGGTCTGGGCACCGAAGCCCATGGTGTGACCCTCACCGATGCCGCCGCCACCAAGGCCAAGGCGCTGCTCGACCAGGAGGGCCGCGACGATCTGGCGCTGCGTATCGCCGTGCAGCCCGGCGGGGGCGCCGGTCTGCGTTACAACCTGTTCTTCGACGACCGGGCGCTGGACGGCGACCTGACGGTGGAGTTCGGCGGGGTCACGCTGACCGTCGACCGGATGAGCGCCCCCTATGTGCAGGGCGCGATCATCGACTTCGTCGACACCATCGAGAAGCAGGGCTTCACCATCGACAACCCGAACGCGACGGGTTCCTGCGCCTGCGGCGACTCGTTCAACTGATACTCGTCAACTAGTACTGGGCCGCGGTGCGCAGCAGGTATGAGCACACCAGCGTCTGGTTGCCCTGACGCAGCAGTTGGGCGACGCCCTGCTCCTGCTCGCGGGCCCGTCGTGACGTGGACGCCGGCTGGACCTTCATGGTGAACAGCACCTGCGCCTGATACGGCGACTGCAGCACGATCTTGTCGATCGACGTCACCTCGGCCTGTGCGAACTGCTTGCGGAAGGCATCGCTGGCCAGCCGGGCGAGAGCCATGTCCGACTTGCGGTCCTTGATGGCATCGAACATGCCGCACAACGAGTTTCGGGCCACCGCTTCGGTGTCGCCGTCGGATAACGCCGTCAGGTAGCCCTGAATGGTGCTCTTGGCGGAGGCATCGCTGAATCCCGAACCGCCCCCGCCGGACCGGCCGCCGCCGAACACCACCGCCACCGTGACCAGCGCCGCCACCAGCCCCAGAGCCAGCAGACCCCACAGCAGCGCGCGGTTGCGCTGCGGCGGCTCGGGGTAGCCGACCGGGGGCGGCAGCGGCCCGGGGTAGACCGGCTGCCCGGGGTAGACCGGCTGCCCGGGGTAGGGCTCGGAGTACGCGCCGGGCAACGGCTGGCCCTCGGTGCCGCCTGGTTGTTGCGGCGGGTACGGGCCAGCCATCGACAGTTCTCCTCGGGCGTCGGCGGTCAACTAGGGCAGTCGGGCGACTGCCAACCCGTCGGTGGGCCATATAGTCGCCTCTTGATACGCAGGCTAGCGCACCGCCGGGCCTGCCCAATGGAATGAAGGACGGACGCTGTCGTGACCATCGCGGTAACGGGATCCATCGCCACCGACCACCTGATGCGTTTCCCCGGACGCTTCTCCGAACAGCTTCTGGCCGAGCACCTGCAGAAGGTCTCGTTGAGCTTCCTGGTCGACGATCTGGTGGTCCACCGGGGCGGAGTGGCCGGCAACATGGCCTACGCGATCGGCGTGCTCGGCGGCGACGCGGTCCTGGTCGGGGCGGCCGGTATGGACTTCACCGACTATCGCGAATGGCTGGAATCTGTCGGCGTGAACTGCGCCCACGTGCTGATCTCCGACACCCAGCACACCGCACGCTTCGTCTGCACCACCGACCTGGAGATGGCCCAGATCGCCTCGTTCTACCCCGGCGCGATGTCGCAGGCCCGCAACATCAAACTGGCAGAGGTGGTCGCTGCCGCCGGCAAGCCGGACCTGGTGATCGTCGGGGCCAACGACCCCGATGCGATGTATGCGCACACCGACGAGTGCCGCGCGCTGGGGCTGCCGTTCGCGGCCGATCCCTCCCAGCAGCTCGCACGGCTCTCCGGGGAAGAGATCCGCCGGCTCGTCGACGGGGCGACCTACCTGTTCAGCAACGATTACGAGTGGGACCTGATGCTGTCCAAGACCGGCTGGACCGACGCCGACGTCCTGCGCCAGGTGGGCCTGCGGGTGACCACCCTGGGCGCCAAGGGGGTCGACCTGGTCAGCGCCGACGGCACCAGCATCCACGTCGGGGTCGTCCCGGAGACCGCGCAGGTCGATCCGACCGGTGTCGGAGACGCCTTCCGGGCCGGATTCCTCACCGGCCGCGGCGCCGGCCTGGGCCTGGAACGCTCCGCGCAGCTCGGCTCGCTGGTCGCGGTCCTCGTCCTGGAGACCACCGGAACGCAGAACTGGACCTGGGACCTCGGGATCGCCAAGGAACGTCTGACCGATGCGTTCGGCCCGGACGCTGCCGCCGAGATCACCGCGGCGCTAGGCCCCGGGGCCTGATACCGGCCCGTTCAGGCCAGGCCGAACTCGCCGAGGTTCTGCGGGCATGAGGCCAGCGCCGGACCCGTGCCCACTGCCGCAGCGAGCAACGCCTGCTCATCGGCGCCCCCGGTGAGGGGCAGGGCGACCTGCCCGCCCAGGGCAGCGCTGCGCTGCAACGCGAACACCACCTCGGCCCCGAGGAAGGCGCGCTCGGCATCGCAGGGGTGGACTGCCCCGTCGTCGTCGAGCCATGCGGCCATCCCGGCGACATACGGCGCCATGTCGTTGCGGTAGTCCATCGCGCCCGCACCGCCGCGCAATCCTCCCGCTGCGGTCACCGCCCGCCATCCGCCGTTGGTGAGAACCTCGGCGAAACCCTCGGTGCCTTGTACTCCGATCCGGTTCTTGCCCCACCACTTGGCCACTTCGGGTTGGTCGGGCGCGCCCACGCCGCACTCGTAGACGCCGCGAATACCGTTGGCGTACTGAACGAATCCGCCGATGTAATCGGGGGAGGGATGGTCGTCGCCGAGTTTGTGGCGGCCGGCGGCCTGGGCCATCGCCCACTGGCCGGGTGCGTAACCGTTGAACCACATCGTGTAGTCGACGAGATGGCTCAGCATGTGCGTCATCCAGCCGGTCGCGGTGCCGTAGACGGTGTGCACCCGGCCCAGCTCGCCGCTGCCGGCGATGTCCCGCACCGCCCGGTAGTGCGCGCCGTAGCGGTGCTGGTGGCTGACCACCGCTTTGACGCCGGCGGCGCGAAGGGCATCGCGGATCGCGAACATCTCCGCGCTGGTCAGCGCCAACGGCTTCTCGAAGGCGATCAGCTTGGCGCCGCCGGCGATCGCGATCTCGATCAGGTCCAGTCGCACCCGCGGCGGGGTGCAGAAGCAGAACACGTCCGGGCGCAGTTCGGCGGCCATGGCTGCGGCGTCGGTGCCGATGCGCGGGTTGCCCAGTTCGGCCGCCGCCGCGGTCAACGCGGCGGGACTGGGATTGCAGATGCCCACCAGCTCGAAGTTCGGGTCGGACCGGAACGCGGCCGCGTGCTGACGCCCGCGTTTTCCCATCCCGACGACGAGGACGGTGTGGCCGCTCACGGTTCTACAGCTGGACCGGGTAGTGCGGCTCGCTGATCTGCGGCACCACGCTTCCCTCGACGAAGATCGCGTACCACAGCAGGAAGATCAGCACCGTCCACAGCCGCCGGCTGTGGTCGCCGTCGCCGGCGCGGTGCTCGTCGAGCATGGCCCGCACCGCCTTGAGGTCGATCAGATGCCCGGCCTGCGAGGCGTCGATGGTGCGGTAGGCCCAGTCCATCAGTTCCCCGGACCGCAGCCAGTGCCGGATCGGAACCGGGAAGCCCAGTTTCGCGCGGTTGAGCACATGTGCCGGCACGATCGGCTCCAGGGCGCGGCGCAGCGCGTACTTGGTGGTGGTGCGGGTGATCTTCTGGTCGAACGGCAGCCGGGAGGCCACCGCGAACACTTCCGGATCCAGGAACGGCACCCGCAGTTCGAGCGAATTGGCCATCGTCATCTTGTCGGCCTTGACCAGGATGTCGCCGCGCAGCCAGGTGAACAGGTCGATGTGCTGCATCCGCGCCACCGGGTCCCAGCCCGCCGACTCGGCGTAGATCGCCGCGGTGACGTCGGTGTGGGTCCAGGACGGGTCGAAGCCCGGCAGCACCGCTCGCAACTGCTCGTCGGAGAAGCTGCGTGCGTTGCCGTAGTAGCGCTCCTGGAGCGTCAGCGATCCACGGTGCAGCAGGCTCTTGCCGCGCATGCCCTCCGGCAGCGGCCTTGACGCCTTGCCCAGTGACTTGCGAACACCCCGCGGTAGGTAGTCGAAAGCCTTGAGCGACAACGGTTCCCGGTAGATGGTATAGCCGCCGAACAGTTCATCGGCGCCCTCCCCGGACAGCACCACCTTGACGTGCTTGCGGGCTTCGCGGGCGATGAAGAACAGCGGCACCAGTGCGGGGTCGGCCACCGGTTCGTCGAGGTACCAGACGATCTCGGGCAGCGCCTCGACGAACTCCGACTGGCTGACCACTTTGGTGACGTGGCGGGCTCCGATGGCCTCGGCGCTGGCGACCGCCACGTCCACCTCGGAGAAGCCCTCGCGCTCGAATCCGGTGGTGAAGGTGATCAGCCGGGGGTTGTGGCGGATCGCCAGGGCGGCGATCGCGGTCGAGTCGATCCCGCCGGACAGGAATGCACCCACGGTGACGTCGGCGCGCATGTGCTTGGCCACCGAGTCCTCCAGGACCGCGGTGATCTCGTCGTAGCGGGCCTGTTCGCTGCCGGCGGTGAACGGCACCGCATCGAAGCGGGGCCGGAAGTACCGGGTGACCTCGGGTTGCCGACCAGGGCGGATCACGGCGTGGCAGCCGGACTCCAGCCTGCGCACGCCGCGATGCAGGGTCTCGGGTTCGGGGACGTACTGCAGCACCGTGTAGTGCTGCAGCGCGCGGGTGTCGATACCGGTGTCCAGGCCGAGGATGCCGGCGAGGTCGAGCAGGCACTTCTCCTCGCTGCCGACCGCGGTTCCCCCGGGGCCGGTGGCCATGAACAGCGGCTTGATGCCGAACGGGTCGCGGGCGCAGAACAGTTCCCGGCGGGTGGTGTCCCACAGCGCGAAGGCGAACATCCCGCGCAGCCTGCTCAGCGCCCCGGTGCCCCAGAAGTGGTAGGCCGCGACGATCGCCTCGCCGTCGCCGTCGGTGGCGAACCGCGCCCCGAATTCGGTTCCGAGCTCCTCGCGCAACTCCAGGTAGTTGTAGATCTCCCCGTTGAACACCAGGACGTACCGGCCCGGCTCATCGGGCGGGCCCCAGCGCAACGGCTGATGGGAGTGCGCGATGTCGATGATCGAGAGCCGGTTGAAGCCCAGGACCACCTGATCGTCGGCCCACGTGCCGGGCTCGTCGGGCCCCCGGTGGCGCATGAGGTGAGAGGCGCCCGCGACAGCGTCCACGGTCTCGCCGGTGATGGCGCC
>JAPOHV010000231.1 GCA_029979305.1 Mycobacteriaceae bacterium
CCTCGATGTGGTAACCGGTGACGCCGGCCTCGACGAAGCGACGGATCAGGTTGCGCACGTGCGGATCGCCGCCGTGGCCGGTGTCGGCGTCGGCGATGATGAATGGCCGGTAGTCGACCGCGGGGGTTGCGGCGCGCTGCTCGTCGGTCATCTGCAGCCGCAGGTACTGCTGGTTGCGGTCGGCGGTGAGCAGCGCACGCACCAGGCCCGCCGCCTCGTCGGGTACCTGGCTCAGCGGGTAGCTGGCGAGGTCCGGGCCCGGATCCTCGTCGGTGGAGCCCTTGGCCGACGTCGCCCAGCCGCCCAGGTAGATCCCCTCGATGCCGCAGCGCTTCATCGTCACCGCCTGGCCGGGGGAGTACGGGCCGAATGTGGTGATCGACTTGCGCTGGCCGAACAGTTCGCGCAGCCGGGCGTGGAAGGCGACGGAGGCCTCACGCGCCACGGTGTAGTCGACTGAGATGGTGCCGCGCTGCTCCACGACCTGGCGTGCGGTGTAGAGCCTGGTGATGCCGGCGAAGCGCGGGCTGTCGAAGTACCGCTGGGTCTCGGCCACCTCGTGGTCGACATCAGTCATGGGTGCTGCGTCAGCTTCGATGATGGACATGGTTGTCACGCTCCTCGTGATGCCTTTTTTGTCGGCGATGACTCTGTGTTGGCGATAACTCCATCTAAGCCCCCCGGCCCTCGATCGCCCCGGGCGGGGTCGCCCACAGGGTAGCGTTGTCCATCAGGGGTTATGCCAGCGGCGAGAGGCGGCGGTGAGCTTCTATCACGACCCTCCGCACCGTGCGGCGGGGCTGGTTCTACTGTCGATCCTCGGTGCCATCTCCACGCTGGTGTTTCTGCTGTTCCGCGGCGACCTGACGCCGACGACCGAGCTCATCGTGGAATCGGGGCGGTCCGGGCTGGTGCTCGACCGCGGGGCGAAGGTCACGTTCAACGGGGTGCCGGTCGGCCGGGTCAGCGATATCGACGTGGTGCGGCGCGACGGGGGTCCGGCGGCCCGGCTCACCGCGAAGATCGAGTCGCGGTTCATGCGGGTGATACCGGCCAACGTGCGCGCCGATGTGCAGGCCTCGACCATCTTCGGCAACAAGTACCTGGATTTCTCCTCGCCGCGCGATCCGTCCCCGCAACGCGTCGCCGGCGGTGCGGTGATCGCCGGGAGCAGCGTGACGACGGAGTTCCAGACGCTGTTCGAGACGGTGACGGGACTCGCCGAGAAGATCGACCCGGTGAAGCTGAACATCACCCTGTCGACCGCTGCAGAGGCGCTGACCGGCCTGGGCGCCAAACTGGGCAGGTCGCTGGCCGATGCCAACTCGGTCCTCGCCGAGGTCAATCCGCGGTTGCCGGCCGTGCAGCGCGGCGCACGCAGTGTCGCCGCCGCCGCCGACGTCTACACCGCGGCCGGACCCGACCTCTGGGACGGCCTGGACAACTCGCTGACCCCCGCCGCGACGCTGACCGCGCAGCAGCGCGACCTCGACGCCGCTCTGCTGGCGTCCATGGGGTTCTCCGACGCCGCCACCGACACGGTGGGCCGCGGTGCGCCCCACCTGATCCGGCTGGTCGCCGATCTGGTGCCGTCCTCGCGGCTGCTCGACACCTACAGTCCGGCGCTGTTCTGCACCATCCGCAATACCGCGGAGCTGGTGCCGCTGGCGCTGTCCGCGTTCGGCGGCAACGGGTACTCCCTGGCAGCGCATTCGATCCTTCCGGTCGGTGCACCCAACCCGTACGTCTATCCGGACAACCTGCCCCGGACCAACGCGCGCGGCGGACCCGGCGGGGCCCCCGGCTGCTGGCAGCCGGGCGACCGCAACTTCTGGCCCGCGCCGACGCTGGTGGCCGACACCGGGGCGTCGCTGGCGCCGTACAACCACTTCGAGTTGGGCCAGCCGCTGCTCAACGAGTACGTATGGGGCCGTCAGGTGGGGGAGAACACCATCAACCCGTGAGTGCTCAGGCCGGCGGTGCGGGTGCGTCGACAGTCGGCGGCGCCAACGGGTCGGGCGGCAGCGTGCCGTCCTCCGCCGGGGTCACCGCCGGCGCTTCCGGGGTCACCGCAGCGAGATCCGGAGCCACCGCCGGGACCTCAGGCGTCATGGCAGCGACCTCGGGGGACACCGGGAGTTCGGCCTCGGGTGCGGGCGGTGCGGGTTCGGCGGGTGCCCCGGGAACCGGGGCGTTCTCGGGTGCGACGTCCATCTCCTGGGCCTGCACCGGCAGGTACATGTGCCGGGTGAATTGGGGTTGGTAGGCCCCGCCGCCGCCGACCCGCACGCCGGTGCCGCCTTCGCCGGCCGCCACCGGGGTGCCGTCGGGCAGGGTGACGGCGGCATGGCCGCCGTTCCAGCCGATCACCACCGAGTTGGGTGCCGTGCCGTAGTGGAAGCCGCGGGCGAGCAGAGCGGATTCCATGTTGCCGGTGTGGAAACGGCTGCCGAACGCCGGCCTGCCGGACGCCACGTTGGCGACCCAGGAGGCAAGCCCCGAGCAGTCGGTGCCCGCCGGAGTGTCCCCACCGGGGATGTACGGCGTACCGGATACCTGAGTGATCAGCGCCGTCAAGGCCGCGAGAGCAAACATGGGGCGAAACGCTAACAACACCGGTGTGGTTATCCCAAAGTCTGTGGCGTGTCTCACTTTTGACATTCATAGCTGCGTTGTAACGAATAAACCGATTGCAGCCCA
>JAPOHV010000046.1 GCA_029979305.1 Mycobacteriaceae bacterium
GGCTTGCGGCAGCGCGCCACACGGTCGCCGCCGATCGAGGTGAAGTCCTCGTTGAACATGTCGATGAAGCCCTTCGGCTGCATCTCCTTGATGTCGGCGCCGGCGGCGAACGCCTTGGCCGAGCCGGTGATGATGATGGCGCCGATGCCCGGGTCGGCGTCGAAGGCCTCCGCTGCGGCCGTCACCTCAGCCATCACCTGGGTGTTCAGCGCGTTGAGCGCCTGCGGGCGGTTCAGCGTGATGGTGCCGACCCGCTCCGAGCGGCTCACCAGGATGGTTTCGTACACGTGGTTGTCCTTTCAGAAGGTCAGATCGGGGTCGGCCGGCACGAAGTAGGCGTTCACATCCTCTTCGGTCACCGCGGCGAGCGTGGCGGGGGACCACTGCGGATTGCGGTCCTTGTCGACCAGTTGCGCGCGGATGCCCTCCACCAGGTCATGCGATCGCAGTGACGCGCACGACACCCGGTACTCCTGCACGAGCACCTCCGACAGGGTGTCCAGCCTGGCCGCCCGCCGCACCGCGGCCAGGGTGACGGCCAGCGCGATGGGGGAGCGGGTGGTGATCAGGTTCGCGGCGTCGTCGGCCGGGCCCTCCCCATGGTTGCGCAATGCGTTGACGATCTCGCTGACCGTCTGGCCGGCATAGCAGCGGTCGATCCAATCCTGTTGCGCGGCAAGCGGGCTGGGCGGCGGTTCCTGCGCATACGCGGTCACCGCGGCCTCAGGCCCCTCGGCGGCGACCATCGCGGTGAACAGTTCCAGCTCGGCGCCGGGCACGTAGTGGTCGGCGAACCCCAGCGCGATGGCGTCGGCGCCGGAGAACGGCGCGCCGGTGAGCGCGACGTGCAGCCCCAGCAGACCGGGGGCCCGGGACAGCAGGTAGGTGCCACCTACGTCGGGGATGAACCCGATGCCGACCTCGGGCATGGCGATCTTCGACGACTCGGTCACCACCCGCACGCTGCCGTGCGCACTCACCCCGACCCCGCCGCCCATGACGATGCCGTCCATCAACGCGACGTAGGGCTTGGGGTAGCTGCCGATGCGCGCGTTGAGGCGGTACTCGTCGAACCAGAACCGCCGCGCCTCGGCGCCGCCGGCCTTGGCGCTGTGATAGATCGCCACCACGTCGCCGCCGGCGCACAGACCCCGCTCGCCCGCGCCGTCCACCACCACCGCGCGCACCGCGTCGTCGTCCGCCCAGTCCGACAGGGCGGCGTCCATGGCATTGACCATGGTCTGGTTCAGGGAGTTGATGGCCTGGGGGCGGTTGAGCGTCAGGAACCCCACCCCGTGCTCGACGCGAACCAGGACTTCGTCGGTGTCAGCGCTCACCGTCGGAGTTTTACCAGGAGTAATGGGACTGGCTAACACCGGGATGGCAGGTACTGTGGATCTCAGGCGGCTGATTCTGGGAGGTTCCTGGGAACCAATCGGCGCCGGCCGTTCGTTGACGCAGTGTTCATAAGTCTCACTGGAGAGGATCCGCAGTGCGGGAAACCAGCAATCCGGTATTCCGCTCGTTGCCTCGGCAATCGGGCGGTTACGCGCAGTTCGGCACCGGTATAGCCGGCGCCCAGCAGATGGGGTACCAGGCCCAGCCGTACGCCGGCTACCCGCCGCAGACCGGCGTCTCGCGGCCGCTGACCATCGACGACGTCGTCACCAAGACCGGCATCACCCTCGGTGTGTTGTCGATCGCGGCCGTCATTTCCTACTTCATGGTGTCGGCCAACCTGGCGCTGGCCATGCCGTTCACCCTGGTCGGCTCGCTGGGCGGGCTGGTCCTGGTGTTGATCGCGACGTTCGGGCGCAAGCAGGACAACCCGGCGATCGTGCTCAGCTACGCGGCCCTCGAGGGGCTGTTCCTCGGGGCGATCTCGTTCGTCCTGGCGAACGTCACCGTCTCCGGAGCCAGCGCGGGGGCGATGATCGGCCAGGCCATCCTCGGCACCGTCGGCGTCTTCTTCGGCATGCTCGTGGTCTACAAGACCGGCGCCATCCGGGTCACCCCGAAGTTCAGCAGGATGATGGTCGCGGCCCTGATCGGCGCGCTGGTCATGATGTTGGGCAACCTCGTGATCGGGATGTTCTCGCACGGTGCCGGCCCGCTGCGTGACGGCGGCCCGCTGGCCATCGGCTTCTCGCTGCTGATGATCGCCATCGCGGCGTTCAGCTTCCTGATGGACTTCGACGCCGCTGATCAGATGATCCGTGCCGGTGCGCCGGAGAAGGCCGCCTGGGGCATCGCCCTCGGCCTGACCGTCACGCTGGTCTGGCTGTACCTGGAGATCCTGCGGCTGCTGAGCTACTTCCAGGACCGCTAGCACGCACAACCGAGAAAGCCCCGCTTATGCGGGGCTTTTTCGTTCCCGCCGAAAGTGCACCCAGATCGACTTTCGTCCACAAAGTGCGCTCTGGTCGCACTCTCGATGGGGCGGGCGGCCGCGAGCCTGTGGCGATGGAGACTCCATTCCTCGGTGTTGAAGCGGTGCAGGCCGGTGTCGTTCGCAAACACGAATTGCGCTCACGCTTCTCCGCGCTCTTCCCGGGTGTCTATCTGCCGCGAGGGGTGGTGCCGACCTTCCGTCAGCGCGCGGAAGCGGCATGGCTGTGGTCTGGGCGGGACGGCGTGCTGGCGTGTTTGACGGCGGCGCGGTTGTACGGAGCCAGGTGGATCGACGATGTCTTGCCGATCGAACTGAATTGGTCGAACGGGCGCCCGCCGGATGGGATCAGGGTTGTCAGGGATCGGCTTGCGGCCGACGAGCGCTGCCTCCATGCCGGTCTTCCGGTGACCACAGTCGTCAGAACTGCCTTCGACCTGGGCCGCATGGGCCGTTTGGGCTATGCGGTCGCTCGACTCGACGCCCTGGGTAACGCCGTGTCATTCAAAGCCGAATCTGTTGCAGACTTTGCGGATTCATACCGGGGTGCCCGAGGTATACGGCAACTCCGCACCGCGCTGGCTCTCCACGATGCGGGCGCGCAGTCACCCAAGGAGACGTGGCTGCGGCTGCTGATCATCGCTGAGGGCTTTCCCAAGCCCCAGACGCAGATCGCGGTGCGGAGTGGAGCCAAGACCTACTACCTGGACATGGGGTGGGAGGACGTGAGGATCGCTGTCGAGTACGACGGCGACCATCACCGAACCGACCGTGCCCAGTTCGCGAAGGACATCACCCGACTTGAGGACCTGGCCGCTCTTGGATGGGTTGTCATCAGAGTTGCGGCAGACACCCCGCGTGTGGAGATCGTCGCGAGGATTCAGCGGGCGTGGGCCGCGTCGAAAGTGCGCTGAGATCGTGAAATGTGCGGATTCCCCGATCTGAGCGCACTTTCGGCGATTTAGGAGAGCCGCTCGACGATCATCGCCATGCCCTGCCCGCCGCCCACGCACATGGTCTCGACGCCGAACGTCTTGTCATGGGTTGCAAGGTTGTTCAACAGGGTGGCGGTGATGCGGGCGCCGGTCATTCCGAACGGGTGGCCCAGGGCGATCGCGCCGCCGGAGACGTTCAGCTTGTCCTCGGGGATTCCGAGCTCACGGGCCGAGCCGAGAACCTGGACGGCGAACGCTTCGTTGATCTCGAACAGGTCGATGTCGGAGACCGACATGTTGGCGTACCCGAGGGCCTTCCTGACGGCCTCGATCGGGCCCAGCCCCATGATCTCCGGCGACAGCCCGGAGACCCCGGTGGCGACGATGCGCGCGAGCGGCTTGAGGCCCAGTTCCTTGGCCTTCGCATCCGACATCACGATCACCGCGGCGGCTCCGTCGTTGAGCGGGCAGGCGTTGCCCGCGGTGACGGTGCCGTTCGGCCGGAAGACGGGCTGCAGACCGCTGATCTTCTCGTAGGTGGTGCCCGCGCGCGGACCGTCGTCGGTGGCGACGACGGTGCCGTCGGGCAGCGTCACCGTGGAGATCTCGTTGGCGAAGAAGCCGCTCTTGATGGCCTGCTCGGCGCGGTTCTGGCTGAGCACCCCCCAGCGGTCCTGGTCCTCGCGGCTGATCCCGGTGTAGAGCGCGACGTTCTCGGCGGTCTGGCCCATGGCGATGTAGACGTCGGGAAGCTGGCCGTCCTCGCGGGGGTCATGCCAGGACTCGGCTCCCTCGGCGGCCGCAGCGGTGCGGGCCTCGGCATCGGCGAACAGCGGATTGTGGCTGTCCGGCCAGCCATCAGAGGTGCCCTTCGGGAACCGCGACACGGTCTCCACGCCGGCGGAGATGAATGCCGAGCCCTCGCCGGCCTTGATCGCATGGAACGCCATCCGGGTGGTCTGCAGCGACGACGAGCAGTACCGGTTGACGGTGACGCCGGGCAGGAAGTCGTAGCCCAGTTCGACGGCGACCACGCGGGCGATGTTGAACCCGGCCTCGCCGCCGGGCTGGCCGCAGCCGAGCATCAGGTCGTCGATGTCGCGCGGGTCCAATGCCGGCACCTTCGCCAGCGCGGCGCGCACCATCTGGGCGGCCAGATCGTCGGGGCGCATGGACACCAGCGATCCTTTTCCGGCGCGGCCGATCGGGGAGCGGGCGGTCGAGACGATGACGGCTTCGGGCATGGCGGGCTCCTGATTTCGCGCGGGTCGGCAAGGGTTGAACCGGGTGGACTACCGAAAACCTAGTCCCCGGGCAGATCCACCGGCGCGGGAACCCCGGTGGTGCGCCGGCCCAGCAATCTGGTTAGCCGGGCGAGCGGAGTTGCCGAACCGGCCGGCGCCGACAACTCGGACCCGCCGAGGGCCTGACACAACGCCGGCAGCAGCTGCTTGGCCGCCAGCGCGTAGCCCTCTGCCGAAGGGTGATAGCGGTCGTCGGCGAACAGCCGCTCCGGGTTGGTCAGGAAATGCGGCGCGAGCAGATCGGCGAACGGGACCGGCACGCCTCCGGCGGCGCGGGTCTCGACGGCCTGCGCCCGCGCCAGCCGCAGACCCAGCGAGCGCGCGGTCCAGCGCAGCGGCTGGGGGATGGCGGTGATCACTCCCAGATCCGGGCAGGTCCCCACGACGACGGCGGCGCCGCAGGCCCGCAACCGCCGTACCGCGGCGCCGAGCCGCCGCGCTGATGGGCCGATCCCGTTCAGCACGGTGACGTCGTTGGCGCCGATCATGATGATGGCGGCGTTCGGGGGCGGGCCGGCGACAAGCATGGCGTCGATCTGGCTTGCCAGCCCCTTCGAGGTGGTGCCGACGATCGCCTTCGTCGACAGCCGGACCGGCGTACCGAACCGTTCCGCCAGCCCGCGGGCCAGCAGCACCCCGGGTACCTCCTCGGCGTCGAGGCAGCCGTAGCCGGTGGCGGTGGAGTCGCCGAAGACCATCAGGTGCACGTCCACCGACTGGCCGCGTTCCCAGCGGCGCACCGGGCCGCCACCAGGGGCGTAGACGCCGTCGGCGCGGGGCGGGATGTCCCAGGACTTGGGGATGATGCTGCGGGCCTGTTCGGCCTGGCCGGTCAGCAGGTTCCGGGCGCCCACCACCGCGCCGCCGGTGGAGGCCAGCACCCCGGCGACGGCCAACGTCCTGGTGGACCCGAGCCACATGCCCACGCGGTCAGTCTGAGGCCGGATAGGGGTTTTGCGGGTCACGGTCCGGTATCAGATCCGGCAACAAATCAGACGAACCGGTTGTGGCCTGCGTCACAGCTGTCTAGCTTTAGCTAGCGGGGCCGGGCCAGGCCGGTCCCTCGGCTCGTGACCACAGCGCACATTCACTACAACGACGTAGGGAGTGACGAGATGACCGCACCCAGCAAGGTCGTCCCGCCGGCCGCCCGCAAGGCCCCGCGACGGTATCCGGTGAGCGATCGCCCGCCGCTGGAGATCATCGAGGACGGGCCGAGCCTGCCGGCGCGGCTGGTCTCGCTGGGCACCCGGCTGACCATGTGGCCGGCACTGGCCGTTCTCAGCCACGTCCCGCACCTGCCCTGGCCGTTCGGGCTGGTGGACTTCGCCGCCCGGGCACTGCTGCCCTCGCCGGGCACGGTGCGCGCCACGGTGGGTCTGCCCAACGCGTCGGCGCAACTGGTCCGCGCGCCCGGGGTGCTGCCGGCCGACGGCCGCCGCCGCGTCGTGCTGTACCTGCACGGCGGCGGATTCCTGACCTGCGGGGTGAACTCGCACAGCCGGATCTCGGTGGCGCTGTCGAAGTTCGCCGACTCCCCGGTGCTGGTCGTCGACTACCGGCTGATCCCCAAGCACACCATCGGCATGGCCATCGACGACTGCTACGACGGTTACCGGTGGCTTCGGTTGCGCGGCTACGAGCCCGACCAGATCGTGCTGGCCGGCGACTCGGCGGGCGGTTACCTGGCGCTGGCGCTGGCCCAGCGGCTGCAGGCTGAGGGGGAGACGCCGGCCGCGCTGGTGGCCATCTCGCCGCTGCTGCAGTTGGAGAAGGACCCCAAGTGCGCGCACCCGAACATCCGCACCGATGCGATGTTCCCGCCCAAGGCTTTTGACGCCCTGGTGGCGCTGGTGGCCCGGGCCGCGGCGAAGAACATCGTCGACGGCGAGCCCGAGGGAGTCTACGAGCCGCTGGACAACATCGAGCCGGGCCTGCCGCAGACGCTGATCCACGTGTCGGGCTCCGAGGTGCTGCTACACGACGCCAGGCTGGCCGCCCGGCGGCTTGCCGCCGCCGGGGTGCCCACCGAGGTGCGGGTGTGGCCGGGCCAGATCCACGACTTCCAACTGGCCGCGCCGCTGATTCCCGAGGCGACCCGGTCGCTGCGCCAGATCGGCGAATACATCCGCGAGGCCACAGGCTGAAGCGGCCTGCGGGGGCTCTGCAACGATAGAGCCATGCGAATCGCCGCCCACGTCAGCGACCTGATCGGCAACACCCCTTTGGTACGGCTGAATTCCGTTGTGCCCGAGGGCGCCGGGGTGGTGGCCGCCAAGATCGAATACCTCAACCCCGGCGGCAGCGCCAAGGACCGGATCGCGATCAGGATGATCGACGCCGCCGAGGCCAGTGGGCAACTGCGTCCCGGCGGCACCATCGTCGAGCCGACGTCGGGCAACACCGGTGTGGGGCTGGCCCTGGTGGCGCAACGGCGCGGCTACAAGTGTGTCTTCGTCTGCCCCGACAAGGTCAGCGAGGACAAGCAGAACGTGCTGCGGGCCTACGGCGCCGAGGTGGTGGTCTGCCCGACGGCGGTTCCCCCGGACCATCCCGACAGCTACTACAGCGTGTCCAACCGGCTGGTCGGCGAGATCGAGGGGGCCTGGAAGCCCGACCAGTACTCCAACCCGAACGGCCCGGCCAGCCACTACGAGACGACTGGTCCGGAGATCTGGGCCGACACCGACGGTCAGGTCACCCACTTCGTGGCCGGCGTGGGCACCGGCGGGACCATCACCGGCGCCGGCCGCTACCTCAAGGAGGTCTCGGGCGGGCGGGTGCAGGTGATCGGCGCCGACCCCGAGGGCTCGGTGTACTCCGGCGGTACCGGGCGGCCTTACCTGGTGGAGGGCGTCGGCGAGGACTTCTGGCCGACGGCCTACGACCCGGCCATCCCGGACCGCATCATCGCGGTGTCGGATGCCGACTCCTTCGACATGACCCGGCGGCTGGCCCGCGAGGAGGGTCTGCTGGTCGGCGGGTCGTGCGGCATGGCCGCCGTGGCCGCGCTGCGGGTCGCCGAGGAGGCCGGGCCGGGCGCCCTGGTGGTGGTGCTGCTGCCCGACGGCGGCCGCGGCTACATGTCGAAGATCTTCAACGACGCCTGGATGTCGTCCTACGGCTTCCTGCGCCGGCCGCTGGACCAGTCGCTGCCTGAGCCGACCGTCGGCGACGTGTTGCGCGGCAAGTCCGGGGCGCTGCCCGCGCTGGTGCACACCCACCCGTCGGAGACCGTGCGCGACGCCATCGGCATCCTGCGGGAGTACGGCGTCTCCCAGATGCCGGTGGTCGGTGCCGAACCCCCGGTGATGGCCGGCGAGGTGGCCGGCAGCGTCTCCGAGCGGGAACTGCTGTCCGCGGTGTTCGAGGGCCGCGCGAACCTGGCTGACGCCGTCTCGCAGCACATGAGCCCGCCGCTGCCGCTGATCGGCGCCGGCGAGCAGTTGGAGGCGGCGGCCAAGATGCTGCGCGACGCCGACGCGGTGATGGTGGTCGACGACGGCAAGCCGGCCGGCGTGATCACCCGCCACGACCTGCTCGGCTATCTCTCCGAAGGGCCGCGCCGGCGCTGACGCGATAGGGTTCTGGGGTTCTAGGACCAGAGGAGAACCCGTGACCGTCCCGCCCGTTCCGCCGCCCCCGGGAAGCTATCCGCCCCCGCCCGGCGACTACCCGCCGCCGGGGAACTACCCGCCGCCGCCGCCCGCCAACTTCCCGCCCCCGCCGCCCGGTGCGTACTACCCGGCCGTCGGCGCGCTGCCGAAGGACGCCTATACGTCCTGGTTCACCCGGGTGCTCGCGTATTTCATCGACTTCATCCCGGTGGCGCTGCTGCTCGGCATCGGTCAGGGCATCCAGTGGGTGACTGCCGACAAGACCTGCGTCAGCGACAGCTCCGAAATCAGCTACAACATCGCGTGCGATGTGCAGCCCACGGCTCTGGGGCTGATCGCCTCGCTGATCTTCAGTCTGGCGGCCATGGCGTTCGGAATCTGGAACTACGGCTACCGGCAGGGCACCACCGGGTCGAGCATCGGCAAGGCGGTCATGAAGTTCAAGGTCGTCGGCGAGGCGACCGGTCAGCCCATCGGCTTCGGGCGGTCCGTCCTGCGCCAGATCGCCCATCTGGTCGACGCGCTGATCTGCAACATCGGATACCTCTTCCCGCTGTGGGACGCCAAGCGGCAGACGATCGCGGACAAGCTCATGTCCACGGTCTGCCTGCCCCTCTGAGCCTCGCCGCGAAGGAACTTCCATGACGCAACCGCCGAACCCCGGCGACTACCCGCCGCCGGACGGTCACCCGCCGGCGCCGCCGGCGGGTCCGCCGCCCCCGCCGGGTTTCGGCGCCGCGCCGCCGCCCGGGTGGGGGTATCCGCCACCGGGCGCCTACCCGCCGCCCGGCGCCTACCCCCCGCCCGGCGCGTACCCCCCGCCGGGTGGCTACCCGCCGCCGGGTGCCTACCTTCCGCCCCCCGGCGGCTATCCCCCGCCGCCCGCCGGCTGGGCGCCGCAGCCCTCGGGCCCGCGTCTCAGCGTCGGCGACGCGCTGAGTTGGTCATGGCAGAAATTCGCCAAATACGCGCTCCCGCTGCTGGCCGCCGCCCTGATCATCCACCTCGCGCTGGCCGCGCTGGCGATCGTCTTCGCCGTTGTGCTGCAAGTGGTATCGCCAGAGACCATGACAGCCATCAACACCGCCGACGGCGTCATCGAGACCAGCACCGCCACGCTCACCGGCGCCGGCGTAGTAGTGCTGATCGCCGGGTTCCTCGTCGAGTTGGTCATCGCCGGCGCGGCACTGTCCGCCTACATCGGTGGCGTACTGGACATCGCCGACGGACTGCCGGTGACGGTGGGGTCGTTCCTGCGCCCCCGCAACGTCACGTCGATGATCGTCGCGACGCTGATCGCCGGCGTCCTGGCGGCCATCGGGCTGGTGCTGTGCATCGTCCCGGGCATTCTGGTGATGATCTTCACGCTCTTCTACCCGATCGCGATCGTGGAGCGAAACCTCTCGCCACTCGAGGGGATCCGGACCGCCGTCGACCTCGCCCGGCGCAACTTCGGACAGGTCTTCCTGGCCTGGCTGATCAGCACGCTGATCATGGCCATCGGAGGCTTCTGCCTGGTGCTGACGGTGCTGGCCTGGCCGCTGAGCTACCTGTTCCTGGTGTACGCCTACCGCAGACTCTCCGGTGGCCCGGTGGCTCCGGTGACCGCGTAGACCATGGCGGACACCTCACGCCGGTACGGCTTGGCGACCGCGGCGATTCACGCCGGATACCGCCCCGATCCGGCTACCGGCGCGGTCAACCCCCCGATCTACGCCAGCAGCACCTTCGCCCAGGACGGTGTCGGCGGACTGCGGGGCGGCTTCGAATACGCCCGCACCGGGAACCCGACCCGCGCCGCGCTGGAAAGAGTGCTGGCGGCGGTGGAGGAGGGCAGGTACGGACGGGCGTTCTCGTCCGGCATGGCCGCCGGCGACTGCGCCCTGCGCGCGGTGCTGCGTCCCGGGGACCACATCGTCATCCCCGACGATGCCTACGGCGGAACCTTCCGGCTGATCGACAAGGTGTTCCGGGCGTGGGACGTCGAGCACACCGCCGTGCACCTGGCCGACCTCGACGCCGTCCGGGCGGCCGTCACGGAGCGCACCCGGATGATCTGGGTGGAGACCCCCACCAATCCGCTGCTCTCGATCGCCGACATCGCCGCGATCGCCGAGATCGGTCACGATGCGGGCCTGATCGTATTGGTGGACAACACATTCGCCTCGCCGGCACTGCAGCAGCCGCTGACGCTGGGCGCCGACGTCGTGCTGCACTCGACGACGAAGTACATCGGCGGCCACTCGGATGTGGTGGGCGGCGCACTGGTGACCAACAGCGAGGAACTCGACGCGGCATTCGCGTTCCTGCAGAACGGCGCCGGCGCGGTTCCCGGACCCTTCGACGCCTACCTGACCATGCGGGGCCTCAAGACGCTGGAACTTCGGATGCAGCGTCACAGCGACAACGCCGCCCTGGTGGCCGCCTTTCTGGCCGGCCACCCGGCGGTGAGCCGGGTGCTCTACCCGGGTCTGCCCGACCATCCCGGTCATGCGGTGGCGGCCCGGCAGATGCGGGCATTCGGCGGCATGGTGTCGGTCAGGATGGCCGGCGGACTTCAGGCCGCACGTGAATTCTGCTCCCGCACAGAGATTTTCATCCTCGCGGAGTCGCTCGGCGGGGTCGAGTCGCTGATCGAGCATCCCGGCGCCATGACGCACGCGTCGACCGCCGGGTCACAGCTCGAGGTGCCCGACGACCTGGTGCGGCTGTCGGTCGGCATCGAGGACCCCGCCGACCTGCTGGCCGACCTGCGTGAGGCCCTCGGGTAGGGCGGCCACCCTCAGCGCAGTACCGGAAGGACGTCCTTGGCCGTCAGTTCGAGATTGACCTGCGCGGTGTCCGAACCGTCCACCCAGCCCCCGCCGGCGATCTCGGCGGCGCGGTTGGCGACGGCGTCGATCCCGGCCTGGTTGAGGTTCAGCACCGCGTCTAAGCCGTCCACCGCGAGCAACACGCTGATGACGGCCGCGATGACCGGCTGCGGCCGCCGCCCCTCGAACAGCGCGCCGAGCAGGTCCGCCCGAGCCACCGCGGCGCGGCCGCGATTCTTGATCGGCCACCGGTAGTGGTTGCGCCGCAACCGATGTTCGGTCAGCGAGATCTGGTGGATCTGGCCGGTCCGCAGCAACTGGTCGAGAACCTCGTCCTCGGCGCTTTTGCGGACCCGGTCGACCGCCGCCGCCGGGGTCAGCGGCTGCTGCTGCAGCAGCGCCAGCGTGGGCCGCACCGCCGGATCCAGCGGCACCGGACCGGCCAGCGCGATCAGCCGGCCCGGCGCAACGGAGTCATCCGGCAGGGCCGGGCGGATCCGGCAGTCGTAGGCGAGATCGAGGATCAGGGCAGCGGCCAGCGCACGCCCGAGCCGGGAGCGGTCCAGCCGGGGTTGGGCGTCGGGATTGTCGAGCAGCAGCAGTAGCAGGTCTTCGGCGATACGCGCCACGACGGTCAGGAGTGATACGGCTCGGCGCTGACCAGTGTCACGGTGACGGTGCTGCCGCTGGGGACGGTGTAGGTGCGCTCCTCGCCGACCTTGGCGTTGAGCAGCGCGGCGCCCAGCGGCGAGTTGGGGGAGTAGACCTCCAGCTTGCCGTCACTGATGATCTCCTGGCGGGTGGCGATCAGGAATGTCTCGGTGTCGGACTTGTCCCCGTCGTAGTAGACCTTGACCACCGACCCGGGCAGTGCGACGCCGGACTGCTTGGGCGCTTCGCCGACCTTGGCGGTGTTGAGCAGTTCCTGGAGTTGGCGAATACGCGCCTCCTCCTGGCCCTGCTGCTCGCGGGCGGCGTGATACCCGCCGTTCTCCCGCAGGTCGCCCTCCTCGCGCCGGTCGTTGATCTCGGCGGCGATGATCGGACGGTTCGCGATCAACTGGTCGAGTTCGGACTTGAGCCGGTCGAAGGACTCCTGCGTCAGCCAGACCACCTGGTTGTCGGTCATCGTCGTCGTGCTCCTCGGTCGTGTGGGGTGGTGCGGTCGCCGCATGCGTCAGCACCCCCGGCAGCGGGTCGGCCCGCCATATGTAGCAATACACGGCTCCCATCAGGAACCGTGTATTCGCCGCCCAGCATAGCACCGGCGATCGTGGGGCCGGTGCTGGTCAGCTAGGACGCGGTCAGGTATTCGGGCACCTTGGTGCCGCACCCGTAGACGTCGCCGCCGGCCGGCCGGCGGTAGGACTTCACCACGGTGGTGATCTGCACCGTCCGGTCGGTGGCGGGGCCGACCAGGACCTCGCGCCGGCCGGTTTCGGCGCCGTCACGGGTACGGGCCCGCGCGATGCACGTCACCGGAACCGCCGGGTCCTTTCGGGTCACGCTGATCGTGACCTCCACCGTCTGGTCGTCGAGAACCTGGAAGGCGGCGGTCTTGCCCTCGACGGCGACGCCCTGGAAGCGCTGGTAGGCGACGACCGCGAAAGCCACCGCGGCCAGGATCGTCAGCGCTGCCAGTCCGTTGACCACGCGGCGCCGGGTGGCCTGGGACATCGGCGCCCGCCCGTACCGCGACGGCGGGCGACTCCGCCCGTCGGGTGTCTCGGTCATGGCAGCAGTGTGCCTGCCGATCGCAGGCTCTGTTGCGGGCACCCCCACCGCGGATGGGACTATTGCCGACGTGACCGAACGGCGGTTGATGGCAATCCATGCTCACCCGGACGACGAGGCCAGTAAGGGCGCTGCGACGCTGGCGCGGTACGTCGACGAGGGCGACCGCGTGCTGGTGGTCACCCTGACCGGCGGTGAACGCGGGGACATCCTCAACCCGGCGATGGATCTTCCCGAGGTGCACGGCCGGATCGCCGACGTCCGCCGCGAGGAGATGGCCCGGGCCGCCGAGATCCTCGGCGTCGAGCACCACTGGCTCGGCTACGTCGACTCCGGCCTGCCCGAGGGTGACCCGGTGCCACCGCTTCCCGAGGGCTGCTTCGCGCTGGTGCCACTTGAGGAACCGGTCGCCCGCCTGGTCCGGCTGATCCGCGAGTTCCGCCCGCACGTGATGACCACCTACGACGAGAACGGCGGCTACCCGCACCCCGATCACATTCGCTGCCATCAGGTTTCGGTCGCGGCCTTCGAAGCCGCCGCCGACCCGGGCCGGCACCGCGACGCCGGCCCGGCCTGGGCCGTCAGCAAGCTGTATTACATCCACGGATTCCTGCGTCAGCGCATGCAGATGCTGCAGGACGAGTTCGCCAGGAACGGCCAGGAGGGGCCGTTCGCCCACTGGCTGGAGAACTGGGATCCCGACCACGACGTCTTCGCCAACCGGGTCACCACCCGGGTGCACTGCGCGCCGTACTTCAGCCGGCGCGACGAGGCGCTCAAAGCCCACGCGACCCAGATCGACCCGGACGGGTTCTTCTTCGCCACCCCGTTAGAGTGGCAGCAGCGGCTGTGGCCCACCGAGGAGTTCGAACTGGCCCGTTCCAGGGTGCCGGCCGTGCTGCCGGAAGACGACCTATTCGCCGGAATCGAGAGCTACGAGTGAGCGATCTGCTGACCACCCTGCTCGCCGCGGGGCCGTCCACCACCGGTCCGGACTTCGGCAAGGCCAGCCCGGTCGGGCTTCTCGTCGTCGTGCTGCTGCTGATCGGGGTGTTCGCCCTGGTGTGGTCGATGAACCGCCACCTCAAGAAGTTGCCGGCGAGCTTCGACCCGCCCGAGAACGAGGCCGCCGAGAGCGCCGCCGCGGGGCCGGCCCCGAGCGAGACCGACGCGGAGCCCAAGGGTGAGTCCGGCGGGTAACGAACTCGCCGGGGCCACCAGCCCGTATCTGCGCCAGCACGCCGGCAACCCGGTGCACTGGAAGCAGTGGGGCCCCGGGGCGCTCGCCGAGGCCGCCCGCCGCGACGTCCCGATCCTGCTGTCGATCGGCTACGCGGCGTGTCACTGGTGCCACGTGATGGCCCACGAGTCCTTCGAGGACGACACCGTGGCCGCGGCGATGAACGAGTTCGTCTGCATCAAGGTCGACCGTGAGGAGCGCCCCGACCTCGACGCGGTCTACATGAACGCCACCGTGGCGATGACCGGCCAGGGCGGCTGGCCGATGACCTGTTTTCTGACCCCCGACGGCCGGCCGTTCTTCTGCGGCACCTATTACCCGAAGCCGCAGTTCCTGCAACTGCTGGCCGCGGTGGGCCAGACGTGGCGCGACCAGCGCGACGAGGTGGAGGAGGCCAGCGACCGCATCTCCGGGCAGCTGCGCCGGATGGCTTCGGGGCTGCCCGCCGGCGGGCCGGAGGTGTCAGCCGCGCTGTGCGACCACGCCGTGACCGCGATCCTGCGTGAGGAGGACACCAGCCGCGGCGGCATCGGCGGGGCCCCGAAGTTCCCGCCGTCTGCGCTTCTGGAGGCGATGCTGCGCAGCCACGAACGAACCCGGTCCCCGGTGCCGCTGGGCACCGTGCGGCGCACCTGCACAGCGATGGCCCGCGGCGGCATCTACGACCAGTTGGCCGGCGGCTTCGCGCGCTACAGCGTCGACGCCGACTGGGTGGTGCCGCACTTCGAGAAGATGCTCTACGACAACGCCCTGCTGCTGCGGGCCTACGCGCACTGGGCCCGCCGCACCGGCGACCCGCTGGCCCGCCGCATCGCCGCCGAGACCGCGGCCTTCCTGCTCCGCGACCTGGCGCAGGGTCCGGTGTTCACCTCATCGCTGGACGCCGATGCCGCCGGCGTCGAGGGATCGACATACGTGTGGACACCCGGCCAGTTGCGGGACGTCCTCGGTGACGACGACGGCGATTGGGCGGCAAAGGTTTTCGGTGTCACCGCCGCCGGGACGTTCGAGCACGGCAGTTCCGTTCTGCAGTTGCCGGCTGATCCCGACGACTGGGAACGCTTCGAGCGGGTGCGTACCGCGCTGCTGGGGTCGCGGGCGGCGCGCCCGCAACCCGGACGCGACGACAAGATCGTCACCGCCTGGAACGGCCTGGCGATCACCGCACTGGCCGAAGCCAGCGTGGCGCTGGAGGATCCGCAGCTGCTGGACGCGGCGGTGCGCTGCGCGCGGGCGGTCATGGACTCGCATCTGGTGGATGGGCGGCTGCGCCGGGCCGGCCTCGGCGGAGTGGTGGGGGAGAGCGCGGCGATCCTCGAGGACTACGCGATGCTGGCCACCGGGCTGCTCGCGGTGTATCAGCTGACCGCCGAGCAGTCCCTGCTCGACGACGCCGCCGGGTTGATCGACCTGGCACTTCGGCACTTCGCCGACCCGGACCGCCCCGGGCGCTGGTTTGACACCGCCGACGACGCCGAGGCGTTGATGATGCGCCCCGCCGACCCGCTCGACGGCGCCACCCCGTCCGGGGCGTCGTCGATCGCAGAGGCGCTGCTGACCGCGGCCCACCTGGTCGACGTCGACCGGGCTTCGCATTACGCGGAGGTCGCCGCCGAGACACTGCTCGCGCATTCGCCGTTGCTGGAGCGCGCCCCCCGCTCGGCCGGTCACTGGCTGGCCGTCGCCGAGGCCGCGGTGCGGGGGCCGTTGCAGGTCGCGGTGGCCACCGCCGGCCCGGACTCCGATCTGCTGGCCGCCGCCCGCCGGATCGCACCCGGCGGCACCATCGTCGTCGGCGGCGCGGTGGACTCCATGCCGCTGTTGGCCGGCCGGGACCGCGTGCGAGGCAACGACGCCGCCTACATCTGCCGCGGCCGGGTGTGCGACCTGCCCGTCACCGGCGCCGCTGAACTCGCCGAGGCACTCGGGGTGCCGGTGTAGCCTCGCGCCATGGTCAGCGCCGAGCACATCGAATCCGTCGTCCACCGCTATCTGGAGTTGGTCGCCGGCGGCACCGCCGACGACATCGCCGCTCTGTTCGCCGACGACGCCACCGTGGAGGATCCGGTGGGCGGCGAGGTGCACATCGGCCGGCATGCCATCCACGGCTTCTTCAAGAACATCGAAAGCCTGCCGCGCCAAACCGAATTGCGCGAACTGCGGGTCGCCGGGCATGAGGCGGCTTTCATGTTCACCATCACCGTCGGCCCCGAGGGCGGCCGCATGCGGATCGAGCCGATCGACGTGATGGTGTTCAACGCCGACGGGAAGGTCGCCTCGATGAAGGCTTACTGGTCGCCGGCGAACGTCACTTCCGTCTAACCGCCGATCGTCCCCGCCCCGCCCGCCGAGCGTCGCTCCAGCGCGACGTTGAGCGCTGAGCGTCGCTCTCGCGCGACGCTCGGCGA
>JAPOHV010000184.1 GCA_029979305.1 Mycobacteriaceae bacterium
CCGCCGTCGCCCCCGTTGCCACCGCCTCCGGTCGCGCCGGACGAGCCGGTCTGCCCAGAGTTGTTGATGAACAACAGGATTCGGCCGTTGCCGACCATCCCGGGGGTTCCGCCGTTACCGCCGGATCCGCCGCTGCCGCCATCGCCTCCGGTGCCACCGTCCGCGCCGGGCAGCAGACCGTCAACACCCGCCGCTCCGGCCCCGCCGTTGCCGCCGGTTCCGCCGGATCCACCGTTGCCGGCATTGCCGCCCGCGCCGAACACCCAACTGCCATCGCCGCCATTGCCACCGAGTCCGCCGGATCCGCCGTTACCGCCGTCGCCGCCGGATTGGCCCGGGTCGTGACCGTCCGACCCGTCGATTCCGGTGCGGCCGGTGCCACCGTTACCGCCGTTACCGCCGCTGCCCCACAACGAAAGCCACCCGGTGTCACCGCCGTTGCCGCCGCGGCCGCCGGTACCGAGGTCGGTGGCCGCACCGCCGGTGCCACCGTTGCCGCCGATACCAAACAGCATTCCGCCGCGGCCGCCCGCACCGCCGTTGCCGCCACCGGTTCGGCCTTCGCCGCCGGCGCCGCCATTGCCGCCGAATCCCCAGACCGCCAGGATCCCGGCGTTACCGCCATTGCCGCCCGCGCCGGCCTTCGCATCCGTGGTCGCGACACCGCCCGCGCCGCCGTTGCCGCCGTCGCCGAGGAACAATCCGCCCAGTCCGCCGTTACCACCGGCGATGCCCGCCTGGCCGTCGCCGCCGTTACCGCCGCTGCCGAACCACCTTGCGGCGCCGCCATTTCCGCCGTTGTAACCGCTGCCGCCGTTGCCGATCAGTCCGGCCGTGCCGCCCTCGCATGCACCACTGGTGCACACTCCGGCGTAACCGGTGAAGGAGTAGCCGTTGCCGATCAGGATGCCGGCGTCGGGATGATCGGCGGTGCCGTTGCCGAAGAAGAACCGGATGACGTCGATGACCGGTCCGGTCGGTTCGCGGCGGGGGTAGCCGTAGACCGTCCACATCGCGGTTGAGGCGGCCGGGGGTTCGCCTCCCGGTTGCAGCCAGGAAGCCACGCCTGCACCAAGGGCTGCGCCGACGGGTGGGTGCGCGACGGTGATGGCGGGCGCGGGTGGTGCGGCTGTGACTGGCGGTTTCGGCCGCCGCGTGGAGGCCGCCGGTCGAGGGAGTTGCGACTGCGCCGGTTTGCGTCGGGTCTGCGGGGCGGGTTTGGAGTTGCGGGCCGGTGTCGCGTCGGTCGATCCGGCGGAACCGGGCGAACCAGTGTTGTCGGCAAAGGCGATGGGGATCGACACCACCGCGGATCCGATGCCGAGAGCGACGGCGAGCAGACCGATCCGACCGATGTGAATCCCGTGACCGGCTACGCCGGGTTCGGTCGCCGGAATCGAACGGCGGCGGTACTCGATGGGACGGACTCGCCCTTTGGCCAAGCGGCGGTGACGGCCGGCTTGGCCACCCGGAAAAGTACGCGGAAATGCGGATTCACGACGTTCGTGTGAACCCATGAACCCCCGTCCCATCCCCACCCCGCCGATGGGATTAGGCCGTTTGGCTTACGGCACCACTCGCGAGGGCCGGCCAGCCACTCGCTGCAG
Organism: Mycobacteriaceae bacterium; assembly: GCA_029979305.1. Lineage (GTDB taxonomy): Bacteria > Actinomycetota > Actinomycetes > Mycobacteriales > Mycobacteriaceae > Mycobacterium. The sequence continues at coordinate 1,608 of JAPOHV010000184.1, forward strand.
CAAACCTACGTGATGGCACGGTTTCGCGGAGGCAAAATACCGACGGAGGGACTAAAGTCCCTCCCGTCCTGAAGTCTGCAGCTAAGCAGACGCCCTGCGGTAGACCGTCACGCGGCCGCCCTGCTTGGGCGTGTAGGCCACGCCCCGGTTGTGCACCTTCTCCCCGGGCGCGTCGGTGGTCTGGATGGTGACGTGCCGCAGCACCGTGCGCAGCACGACGTCCAGTTCCATGTTGGCGAACGCGGCTCCCACGCAGCGGCGGGTTCCGCCGCCGAAGGGCACCCACGAGAAGGTGCTGGGCTTCTCGTCGATGAACCGCTGCGGGTCGAAGCGCTCCGGATCGGGGTAGACGTTCGGGTCGGCATGCAGCTGGCCCAGGCTGATGATGATCGAAAAGCCCTGCGGGATAACGTAATCCCCGAGTTCGTACAGCGGAACGGCGACACTTCGGCCGGCGAAGTCGATCACCGTGCGGTTGCGCTGGATCTCGAAGATCGTCGCCTGCCGGTAGGTGTTGTCCTCCGTGGCAGCCTCGTCGACGAGCTTCTGCAGGACTTTCGGATGCCGCGAGATGCGCTCGAAGGCCCAGCCCAGCGTCGAGGCGGTGGTCTCATGCCCGGCGGCCAGCAGAGTCAGCAGCTCGTCGCCGATCTCGCCGCGGGTCATCGGCGAGCCGTCCTCGTAGGTCGAGCGCAGAAACAGCGCCAGGATGTCGGTGCGGTCCTCGAGGTGCGGATCCTTGCGGGCCTTCTCGATGAGCCGGTCGATCAGGCCTTCGTAGGTGCGCCGGTAGCCGGCCAGCCGGGCCCACGGCGACCACCAGCCGGGAGTGGTGAACCAGCGAGAGTCCGGCTTCGGGCTGGGCACCACCGCGAGCCGGGAGCCCAGGGTTACCCATTTCGGCATCAGTTCGCGTAGCTGCTGCTGTTCGGCGCCGTCGGCTCCGAACACCGCCCGCAGGATCACGTTGAGGGTGAGCCGCATCATCGGCTCTAGGGTCTCGAACTCCTTGCCCTCCGGCCAGGTCGCCATCTCACGCATCGTCTCCTCTTCGACGATGCGCTCGTAGGCGGCGATGCTCTTGCCGTGGAACGGCGGGGGGAGCAGCTTGCGGCGATGGCGATGTTCCCGGCCGTCGAGGGCGAACACCGAGCCCGGCCCGAGCAGCCGGCTCAGGTTGGGCTGAATGTTGTGCAGCACTTCGGGACTCGTGGTGAAGATCTGCTTGGCCAGCGCGGGGTCGGCCACCATCACGGTGTCGCCGAACACCGGGACGTGCAGGGTGGCAGCGCGGCCGGTCTTGCGGACCAGCCAGTCGGAGGTGCGCCGCCGCGAGGCGACGAAGGCCAGCGCGCCGAGTGCGCGGGGGAGTTCCGGCTTGGGCGGCAGCTTGGGCTCGGCCAGGACGGGCTGCTCGACGGCGGGCGCTTCGGTCACGGAGCCTCCAAACGTGGTACGCGGACGTACCGCACTGTGTTGCCATACGGTACCGTGCGGTACCAGAGGCTGACAAGGGAGGAAGCGTGTCCGCACCGGCGATCCAGGACTTCCGCCGCCGTCTGCTCGACGGCCTGGCCGCCTCGATCAACGAGCGCGGCTACCGGGAGAGCACCGTGGCCGACGTCGTGCGCTGCGCCAAGACCTCCAAGCGCACCTTCTACGACCACTTCGCCGGCAAGGAGGAGTGCTTCGTCGAACTGCTCAGCGCCAACAACGAGGAACTGGTCGAGGCGCTGGTGGCGGCCGTCGACCCGGAGGCGCCGTGGCGCGATCAGGTGCGCCAGGCCGTCGTCGCCTACGTCGCGAGCATCGAGGCCAACCCGGCGATCACGCTGAGCTGGATCCGCGAACTGCCCGCCCTCGGCGAGGGCGCCCGGCCGATGCTGCGCGCCAGCCTGAGCCGGCTGGCCACCGCCCTGGTGGCCCTGACCGACAATCCGGGATTCCGGCGCGATGGCGTGCAGCCGATGTCGGCGACCACCGCGGTGATCCTGCTCGGGGGCTTGCGCGAACTGACCGCGCAGACCGTGGAGGACGGCGAGCCGGTGTCCGGGATCATCGAACCGGCGGTGGCGGCGGCGACGGCGTTGCTGGGCGGTTAGCGCGGATCGACGATTCGGCGGACATCTTTCATCAGCAGCAAAAGATGCATCGGATCGGTCGGTGACGGCATGAAACCGAAGTGGGAGTAAAAGTTTCGCGCTTCGTCGTCGATCGCATGCACGAGCAAAGCCCGCACTCCGATGAGGTCAGCCGCCCGCACGCTGCGGATGATCGCGTCCCGGAGGAGCCCCCGTCCCAGGCCCCTTCCCTGCTCCCGCCGATCGACCGCCAGCCGCGACAGAAGGATGACCGGAATCGGTTCGGGCATGTTCCGACGGACGGCCCCGGTTGCATCACTGCGCTCCACTGAGGCTGATGCGAGCGCGTAGAAACCCACTACACGGGCGGCACGGCAGGTCACATAGCAGCGTGACGCTCCCTCTGCGTGGTTTGGCACAGCCCTGGTGCGTAGGTAGTGGTCGAGGCTGTCATCCCCGCTCTCGAATTCCGCGAAGTCGTCGTCGTCGCGAATCGGGCGCGGCGCGCTGTACCCACTCACTCTTCAGGATCGAAGGGCGACGGCTCGGCGAACAATTTTTCCAGCCCGGGGTTGTGCGAAGCCGGCTTGTCGAGGATCGCGACGAATTCGGCCCACGCCACGTCACCGAGCTGGAACAACCGGCGGTCGGCCAACACATCGCGGGCGTGCGCCAACGTTGCGGTCAGGGTGAAGGTCGTGAGATCAGTGCCTTCCACCTCGGCCGCGCGCCGGATCAGTGCGTCCTGCTCGGAGGTCAGGCGCACCGCAAAACGTTCCGTCTTGGCCATCTATCGAGTGTGTGCCTGACAGGCGCACAGGTCAAGCCACGACTGAACGCCTGTGAATAGTCGCGTGTCGTCCAGTTCCACGACACCGTTTGGACACCTTCCTGACCGATACTGCGAGCGTGGCTGGAGAGCTGATCGTCTCGGTTTCCGGAATCAGCGACCGGCGACTCGACGAGCTCGATGAGTTCCGCGGACAGCTTGACGCCCGCGGGGTGCCGCTGTCGCTGCTGGTGGCTCCCCGGCTCAAGCACCACTGGAAGCTGGAGAAGGACCACGAGACGGTCGAGTGGCTGACCCGGCAGCGCGATGCCGGTGATGCGATCGTGCTGCACGGGTTCGACGAGGCCGCCACCAAGCGCCGCCGCAACGAGTTCGCCACCATGCGCGCCCACGAGGCGAACCTGCGACTGATCGCCGCCGACCGGATCCTCGAGCACACCGGACTGCGCACCCGGCTGTTCGCCGCGCCGCGGTGGAAGTTCTCGGCGGGCACCGCGAAAG
>JAPOHV010000169.1 GCA_029979305.1 Mycobacteriaceae bacterium
ATTCACCCGCGCAGTGACACGATTCACCCGCGCAGTGACTGTGCCGCGGCCGCGGCGGGCTGATGCTGTCCTGGATCATGCGGCGCACGCCGTCGCTGCGCACCCGGGTGGCGTTCGCGACCGCCATCGGCGCGGCGATCGTGGTGACGATCGTCGGCACGATCGTCTGGATCGGCATCACCAACGACCGTCTGGAACGTCTCGACCGGCGCCTGGACGAGGCCGCCGGGTTCGCGGTGCCGTTCGTGCCGCGGGGACTCGAGCAGATCCCGCCCTCCCCCAACGTCCGCGACGTGGTGATCACCGTGCACCGCGGCAGCGAGGTGCGGTCCAACTCCGATGTCGCGCTGCCCAAGTTGGACACCGATTACGCGACGACGGTCATCGACGGGGTCCGCTACCGGGTGCGCACCGTCGAGATTCCCTACCCGGAGCCGCCCACCACGCTGCAGGTCGGCGCGACCTACGACGACACCATCGCCGACACCAACAACCTGCATCGCCGGGTGCTGCTGATCTGCGTCTTCGCGATCGGCGCGGCCGCTGTGCTGGGCTGGCTGCTGGCCGCCTTCGCCGTGCGTCCGTTGCGGCGACTGGCTCAGCAGACCCGGGCGATCGACGCCGGTGACGTGGCCCCCGACGTCGACGTGAGCGGGGCGACCGAGGCCGTCGAGATCGGCGAGGCGCTCAAAGGCCTGCTGGCGCGCATCTGGACCGAGCAGGACCGCACCAAGGCCGCGCTCACCTCGGCCCGGGACTTCGCCGCGGCTTCCGCCCACGAACTGCGCACGCCGCTGACCGCGATGCGGACCAACCTGGAGGTGCTGTCCACCCTGGACCTGCCGGCCGAGCAGCGCGGGGAGGTGATCGGGGACGTCATCCGCACCCAGAGCAGGATCGAGGCGACGCTGGGCGCACTCGAGCGGCTGGCACAGGGCGAGCTGTCGACCGCAGCCGACCAGGTCCCGGTCGACATCACCGAACTGCTCGACCGCGCCGCCCACGACGCGATGCGGGTCTATCCCGATCTGACGGTGTCGCTGACCCCGTCGCCGACCTGCATCATCATCGGCCTTCCGGCCGGCCTGCGGCTGGCGGTGGACAACGCGATCGCCAACGCGGTCAAGCACGGCGGGGCGACGCAGGTGCAACTGTCGGCGGTGTCGTCGCGCGACGGCGTGCAGATCGCCATCGACGACAACGGCTCCGGTGTGCCGGTATCCGAACGAAAGTCGGTCTTCGGGCGGTTCGCCCGCGGTTCGACGGCGTCGCGCTCGGGTTCCGGCCTGGGCCTGGCCCTGGTGGCGCAGCAGGCCGAGATCCACGGCGGCACAGCCGCACTCGAGGACAGCCCACTCGGCGGCGCCCGCCTGGTGCTGCGACTGCCGGCACCGCGTTGATCAGGTGAGGTTGGTGTCCCACCTGGCGAAGCCGGCCGCCTTGGCCGTCGCCTCGTCGGCGAACCACACCTCGGCGATGGTCTGCTCGTAGGCCGGGCTGTCGGGTCCGTGATACAGCATCGAGTCGGCGTTGCCCTTGATCAGCCAGCCCGCAGGACCGCTTCCGTCGGCTCCCGCCCGCGCGGATCCCACACCGAACGGGGTCTCGGAGGGCTCTGCCACGGAGGAGAAGCGGGCGGCCGAATCGGCTGCCGGGGAGCCGCTTTCGACCACGACCAGTGAGGCGTCGCCGGCGGAGTGAACTTCCTTGATGATGGTCTCGGCCTCGACATGGTGCTCGGTGATCACCGCCTCGGCGGCGGCGGGCGCCAGGCTAGCCGCCCGGTCGCCGGTCGCGTCCCACCGCAGGAATCCCGCCTTGCGGGCGCTCTCCTCGTCGGCGAACCACACCTCGGCTTCGATTGTCGCGTAGTCCGGGCTGTCGGGGGTGAAGTAGCGCCCGGTGTCCTTGTCGCCCTTGATGGTGTAGCCCGCCGGCGCCGCGCTGCGCTTGGACACCCGGATCGAGCCGGCGCCGTAGGGCTCCTGCTCGAGAACATGCTCGATCTCCTCGGCGTGCCGGGTGACCTTCTGCTCGACGCGCTCGACCTTCCGGTCCACCTTGTCGGCGGCGGCGTGCAGTTTTGCCGCGGCACCCGCCGCGGCCGGCCCGGCCGCACCGACGGGACGCTTGACCTCGGGCAGCCGGGCGGAGACCGCATGGCTGACCGGAACCTCCCGGGTCACCCTGCGGATCATCATCGCCAGCGTCAGCAACAGGCCGAGCAGGAAGGACAGCCCCATCAGCCACCAGTTCGCGTCATGCATCAGCGCACTCCGATCTCACGCGATCCGGCGGGAAGGTCGGCAATCGCCTCTTCCCTGCTGGTGCGGTGCACGGTCAGGACCGCGATCACCCAAGCGACCGCCGAGCCGGCCACAAAGGCCGCGAGGTACCAGATCCACTGCCAAAAGAAACCCATCGCCGATCCCCTCTAGTTGACCTTGATCTCGGTACGGCGGTTCTGCGCCCGCCCGGCCGCGGTGTCGTTGCCCGCGATCGGCTCCGACGATCCGGCGCCCCTGCTGGTGACCGACCCCGCCGGAATGCCCTGCGCCACAAGATAGGCCGCGACGGCCTTGGCCCGGTTCTCGCTGAGCGGTTTGTTGATCGTGTCGTCTCCGGTGCTGTCGGTGTGACCGATCACCGTGATCTTGGCATCCGGGCACGCCTTGATCGCGGTCACGACCGTTGCCAGTTGCTGCTGGCCGTCGGCGGTCAGCTTGGCGCTCTCGGTCTGGAACTTGACCGGAGCGGCGAGGTCGGCGTCGACGGTGGCCTGCAGGTTGTCGCACGACGGGGCCGCGCCCCGGATCGTGATGTTGTTGACGATCTGCAGGTTCGGCCAGCCGGCCCGGGCCGCCGCCTCGATCTCGGACTTGACGTCCTCCGACGGCACGGTGCCGGTCAGGGTCAGGGTGCCGCCCTCGACGGTGAAGTGGAAATCCGGAACGTCCGCGGCCGCCTTGAGCAACGCCCCGAGTCCGTCGAAGCCGGGGGCCTTGGCGCCGGCTTCCAGGTCGATCTTGTCGATCAGGTTGACGCTTCCACCCAGCGCCGCCTTCAGCACACTCAGCAGTGCGTTCTTGGCGGAGAGGTCGGGCAGGATTCCCGACAGGGTGAAGTCCCTGCCGTTACGCAGGATCGACAGCGGGGCCAGGTTGAGCGAGGGAACCGAGACACTCGGCGCGGTCGCGCTGACGCCCGGCAGGTCGACCTTGGGCTTGAGCGCCCCCCAGCCGAGCCAGCCGAACAGCAGCGGGATCAGCAGCAGCCCCAGCAGCCATCCCCAGCCGGGTGAACGCCGGTAGTAGCGCGACTCGGTTCGCCACTCGGTTGCCGTGGCGCGCACCCGCGCATCTCCGGAACCCGTCATCGGTCCCCCTCCTCACAGTTTCGCTCTGCAGGCCCTGTGTGCACTCTCGCTTCGGGCCCGGAGCAACATACGACACCCCAGCGCAAAAACCAAGGGCGAGGGGCGATTACTCGCAGGTCAGCGGACCCCGAGCAGGTCGATCACGAAGATCAGCGTCTTGCCGGAGAGCCGGTGGCCCGCACCCGCCGGGCCGTAGGCCAGATCCGGCGGAATCACCAGCTGGCGCCGGCCCCCCACCCGCATCCCCGGGATCCCGTCCTGCCAGCCCTGAATCAGGCCGCGCAGCGGGAACGAGATCGACTCACCACGATTCCAGGAGCTGTCGAACTCCTCCCCGGTGCCGAATTCGACGCCGACGTAGTGCACGTCGACGGTGTCGCCGGGTTTGGCCTCGGCGCCGTCGCCCACGACGAGGTCGCTGATGACCAGTTCGGTGGGAGCGGGGCCGGCGGGGAACTCGATCTCGGGTTTGGTCGTCACCGCATCACCGTAGCGGTCGCGCTACCTAAGCTTGGGCATGACCTCGCGCGGGTGCGCCACCGTCGACGCCGTCATCGTCGGCGGCGGGCACAACGGTCTGGTGGCGGCCGGGTATCTGGCGCGCGCGGGCCTGCGGGTCCGGCTGCTGGAGAGGCTCGAGCGGGTCGGCGGCGCGGCGGTGTCGGCGCAGCCGTTCGACGGCGTGGCCGCCCGGCTGTCCCGCTACGCCTACCTGGTCAGCCTGCTGCCGACTCGCATCCTGGAGGATCTCGGCGCCCGAGTAACCCTTGCCCGCCGGCGGTACGCCTCCTACACGCCCGATCCCGCCGATGGTGGCCGCACCGGGTTGCTGATCGGCGAGCGGTCGACATTCGGCGCTGTCGGCGCGGCCGCGGACGAAGCCGGTTTCACGGCGTTCTATCGCCGGTGCCGCGCCCTCACCGTGCCGCTGTGGCCGACGCTGGTCGAACCGCTGCGGCGGCGCTCCGACATGCGCGGTGTGGTGCTCGCGGCGGGCGGATCCGACGCAGCCACGGCATGGACAGACCTGATCGAGCGGCCGCTGGGGCGGGCCATCGCCGATTCGGTTTCCAATGACCTGCTGCGCGGGGTGATTGCCACCGACGCGCTGATCGGGACGTTCGCCCGACTCGACGAGCCATCGCTGCGTCAGAACGTCTGCTTCCTCTACCACCTGATCGGCGGCGGTACCGGAGACTGGGACGTTCCGGTTGGCGGCATGGGCTCGGTGACCGGTGCGCTGGGGTCGGCCGCAGCGCGGCTTGGCGCTGAAATCGTCACCGGCGCAGAGGTTTTCGCCGTGACTCCCGACGGCGAGGTGAGTTACCGCTGGAACGGCGACGAGCACCGGGTGCAGGCCGGCCGCGTGCTCGCCAACGTCACCCCGGCGGTACTGGCCGGACTTCTCGGCGAACCCGCCCCGGACCTGACGGCGGGCTGCCAGGTGAAGGTCAACCTCATGCTGCGCCGGTTGCCGCGACTGCGCGACCCCGCCGTCACCCCGGAACAGGCATTCGGCGGGACCTTCCACATCAACGAGACGTGGTCACAACTCGACGCCGCCTACACCGGCGCGGCATCCGGCGCGCTGCCCGATCCGCTGCCCTGCGAGATTTACTGCCACTCGCTGACCGACCCATCCATCCTGTCCCCCGGGTTGCGCGACGCCGGCGCCGCGACGCTGACGGTGTTCGCCCTGCACGTTCCGCACCGGATGCAGGACGGCGACGCCGTCCGCCGACAGCTGACCGATGCCGTGCTGGCCTCGTTGAACTCCGTTCTGGCCGAACCGATCCAGGACGTCGTGATGGACGACGCCCACGGCCGGCCATGCATCGAAACCAAGACGACGGTCGATCTCGAGGAAGCCTTGGGGCTGACCAACGGCAACATCTTCCACGGCGATCTGGCCTGGCCGTTCGCCGAGGACGACGACCCGCTGGAGACCCCGGCGCAGCAGTGGGGGGTGGCCACGGGTCATGACCGGATTCTGCTGTGCGGCAGCGGTGCCCGCCGCGGCGGCGCGGTGTCGGGGATCGGCGGCCACAATGCCGCCATGGCCGTACTGGCGGAGCGCTAACGGCCGCCGATGGCCTGGTAGTCGCGCTCGCCGTAGCCGGTGTAGATCTGCCGGGGCCGGCCGATCTTGTTGGGCTCCTCGTGCATCTCGCGCCAGTGCGCGATCCAGCCCGGCAGCCGGCCCAGCGCGAACAGCACGGTGAACATCCGGGTGGGGAATCCCATCGCCCGGTAGATGACACCGGTGTAGAAGTCGACGTTGGGGTACAGCTTGCGCTCGACGAAGTAGTCGTCGGTCAGCGCGACC
>JAPOHV010000041.1 GCA_029979305.1 Mycobacteriaceae bacterium
CCCCGCCCGCAGCGGCCTCAAGGCCGTGGTGAGGATGTCCACCCAATTCAGAAACACCGCGCCCGCAAGGTTGGGGGTTTGGATTATGGCAGGAGAGGCGACGGCCGAGGTGGTGTAGGTGGGGTTGGCGTAGGACGCTCCGCCGCCACCGCCCCCACCGGCCCCATATTTCGAGAATAGGCTGACTGAGGCCTGCCCGGGCTGGCCGCCCAAACCGCCGCCCGGCCAGCCGCCGCCCCCGCCACCGCCGCCGCCGTTGCCGCTGAGGGTCTCGGCGTCACCGCCGTCGGTTCCGAGTCCGCCCTGGGACTGAGTGCCGCCCGCACCGCCGGCACCCGGGTTCTCGTCACTCCCACCGGGATCGCCGGGATTTCCCGGCCATACTCCCTCCGGCGTCGGGGGCACCCCCACGGCTTGCGCCCCGCCGCCCGCCCCACCTAAACCGCCCAACCCGTTTTGATCTCCGCCGCCACCACCGCTGCCCCCGGCTGCGAGGACAATCGCACCTGTAGACGGGTCACCGGTGACGGTTGCGACCGTCGTGGCACCGCCACCCCCGAAGCCGCCGATGCCGGACAAGCTTCCCGACCCGCCGGATCCGCCGCCCCCGTAACCGCCGGAACCACCGGTTTTTTCCGATGTGGTCTGGCCGGTCGACCCCACGTCAATAGACAACGATGTTGTCGGCGCGGGAAGCGACCCACCGGTCAGTTGCAGGTTGGCCCCCAGATACGCGGGGGGGAGTGTTACTTGAGGGCCTCCAGCGCCGAAGGCACCCTGCAGGCTCACGAAGACCGACTGCACTCCTGCCGGCACCGTCCACGCCTGGGGAGCTCCGGTGAACCCGAAGGTCGCCGACCCGCACGTCTGCGACTGCACGCAGGGCGCCGGTGTGGGCGCGGCTGATATCGGGGATGTCTGCCGCGAATCCGTCACCGACGAGGAAGCCGGCGACGCACCCTGATCGGTTGCGGAACGGCGCGCCGACACCGCACCGGCGGCCGTTGACGAGGCTCGCACACGCTGACCGGAATCCGCGGCCGACGACCTCGTGGCCTGGCCCGCTGAGCGGGCACCGCCGGAGGCCGACGCACCACCGTCAGCGTCAGCGCGCGCAGTCCCCGTGCCCAGCGCCAACGCGGTCCCCGCACCCAGGGCCAACACCCCCGCGGCGAGACACACGCGAGATGGATTTCGATCCTTGGTTTTCCGACAACGTGCTGCCATCAGATTCCCCTCTCGACCGCCCTGAAAACCGTCCCCGGAGTGGAAGTTAACACGACTCAGAGTTCGGCGGTCAGCAACTCGGCGACAGGACATTCGTCTCAGGGGAGAGAAGCCTGATTACCGGCGGGGGGTCAGGACCCTTTTCACACTGGTGGGGCAGCTACCCGGAAACGCAGATTGCGCTAATTCAATCCCAGTTATCGCGCACCATCAAGCAAGCTGCAGCCAGTCGAGTTCGGTGGCACACCTCAGTGTTGTAGCGGGTGGCGCGAACCCCTTGGCGGACTGGTGAGCGTCCTGCTCTTCGAGGACCGGGCTCAGCGTCCGTGCGCTGCGAAGAACTGGCCGCTCATCCACGAGGCATCGGGAGTCCAGATGTGCCCGCCGCCGTCGACGCGCACGAACTCCACCTCGGTGCCGGCCGCACAGCCGACGGCGGTCGTCCGGCTTGTCACCCCGGCGGCGCCGGCGTCGGGCAGTGGATCGGGGCACTGGTCGATCGCCCGCCACCGCTCGGCCATCACCGGCGCCGCGACGACGTCGCTGGCCCCGCCGCGACCGATCATCGGCCCCCCGGCGTAGGGCACCACCGGGTCTGCGGTGCCATGAATCTGAAGCACCGAGACCGGTCGGGACGGTGCGCAGGCAACCCCCGACCCCAGTGTCCCGGCGACCGGGGCGATGGCCGCCACCAGATCGGCGCGCTGACAGGCCAGCCGGGTGGCCATGAACGCACCCGCCGACATGCCGGTGACGAACACCCTGCCCGGCGGGACGCGGAAGTCCCGCACGAGCCGGTCGATCAGAGCGGCCAGGAACCCCACATCGTCGACACCCTGGCGATCGGGCAGCGAGGCGCCGCGGCCGTCGGCCCAACTCAGGTCGATGCCGTCGGGGTAAGCCACGACGAACCCGAACTGGTCGCCCACCGCGTTGTAGTTGGTCAGCCCGGCCTGATCGCGGCCCGTCATGCCGGCCCCGTGCAGGTTGATCACCAGCCCGGAGGGATTGGTCAGACCGAACGGCACGTGCAGCAGGTACGAGCGCTGCACTCCCCCGAACGTCAGCGCACCGGGTGGGTCGGCGGGATTGGCCGACGCCGTCGCACCGCCCGATGCGGCCAGGACGAGGGCGGCGAGCAGGGCCGTCACGCGCGCGATCACGGCCACATTCTGCCCGACGGTCCGTGGTGAACTCCGGCCAGGCGCCGACACCCTGCCGCTACTATGGGCTGGCTCGGCTGCCGCCGCACCGCCCGGTTCGGCTGCGAGGGATCAGGACGGCAACGGGGGTGGCTGATCATCCACAATCCACTTCAGACCCTGCTCGCCGCGGGCGCGGCCGTACTCACGCTGTCCGGCGCGCTGACCGCGTGCACCACGTCGGCGGCGGCGCCGAATCCGACGGAGGTGGCGGCGCCGGCCGAGAGCCCGACGGCGACCACCCAACCGGCCGCGCTGGTCCCGCCCGGCGCGCAGCCCAGGCTGGCCGGCGACCCCGCGCAACTGGCCGACAACCTCGTCGCCGACGAGGTGACGCTGCGCGACCCGGCCGCAGCCGAACCCCTCCGGGCGCTTGCCGCCCGACGCCAGCAGGTGGCCTACCGCGCCATCGGCCGCCACCCCGAGTGGGACGCGGTGATCCGGCCGCGGATTCCGGCGGGTCTGGCCGAGGTGTACGAGCGCAACGTCGATGCCCGGCGCCAACTGTCGGCGATGGCCCAACCCCGCGACACGCTGCCCGCGTGGCGAATCGTGCCGCCCACGCCCGCACCGGAGTTGCTGGGCTACTACCGGGAGGCGGAGGCGGCGTCCGGGGTGGGATGGAACTATCTGGCCGCGATCAATCTCGTCGAGACGTGTTTCGGGCGGATCGCGGGCGTCAGCACCGCCGGTGCCCAGGGTCCCATGCAGTTCATGCCCTCGACGTGGGCGGCGTACGGGGCGGGCGGGGATGTCACTGCACCCCGCGACAGCATCCTGGCGGCGGGCCGCTTCCTGGCCGCGAGCGGCTTCGGGTCCGACCCCGACGGCGCGATCTTCCGCTACAACAACGCCGAGCAGTACGTTCGCGCGGTCACCGACTACGCCGCGATTATCGCCGCCGACCCGGCGGCCTTCGCGGCCCTGCACCGCTGGGAGGTGTACTACTACTCCACGGCCGGTGATGTGCTGCTCCCGCTCGGCTACGACCAGTCCGCACGGATCCCGGTCGCCGACTATCTGGCCAGCCACCCGCAGTAGCGGGCCTACCAGAGGCCCGCCTCGGTCCACAGGCAACTTCCGGTCAGTTCGATGGTGAACAGCTTGGGCAGCACCTCCAGATCCAGCGGCTGGCCGGGCTCGCCCTCGACGACCACCGGGGGCGCCAACACCCCGGGTTCGACCACGGTCACCTGGGTGGCCCCGCACCGGGCCCCCTCCTCCCACGGCGTCGCCGTCCACCGCCCCGAGGTGAGATTCGGATTGCGGAAGCCCTGACCGTGCAGGACGATCGCCGGCCCGTAGCTCAGCCAGGCGTCGCTGGGCGGGAACGGCGTCGCCGCCGGCTCCCAGGACGGCTCCCGGCAGACCAGGTAGTCCGCCCCGCCGGGGAGCTGGGTCATCACCCCGTCCAGTTCGGCCGCGCACGCGGCGCCGGCCACGGGCGGATCGGCGTCGGCGCGAGCCACCGGCAGACCCGACACCGCCACAACAGCCAGGACCAGGACATATCCGCTTCGTCGTCGCATCACACCGGGATTATCCGAAAATGGGCAGCCGGCGTTTCCGGGCCAGCCGGTCCAGGGCCGCCTGCATCACCCGCCGCACCCGGCCGTCGACCTTCTCGACGTCGGGATCCTCGCCCACCTCGATCGGATCGAGGACCTCGGTGACGATCTTCGACGGCAACGGCATATTCACCGGGATCAGCACGCTCAGCCCGAACGGGAAGCCGAACGAGATCGGCAGGATGTCGGTGCGGAACAGCCGGCGTTCGAGCCGGTCCAGCCGCAGCAGTCTGGCCAGCCACTCCCCCCGGCTTAGGAAGATCTGCGTTTCCTGGCCGCCGATCGACACCACCGGAACGATGGGCGCCCCGGCCCGCGCGGCGGCGCTCACGTATCCGGTGCGCCCGGCGAAGTCGATGACATTCTCCCGCAGCGAGGGACGGTAGACGTCTTCGTCTCCACCGGGAAACACCAGGACGGCCGCCTCGGCCTCCAGCGCGGTTGCGGCGTTCTCCGGGTTGGCGTGCACGACACCCAGGTGCGGCAGCAGTCGCGCGGCCGGCCCGTGGAACAGCGAGTCGTGCCCGAGCACGTACAGCGGTCGCCGGTAGCCGAACCGGTGGTAGAAGTCGACGGCGAACACCGCGAAGTCGGGCGTCGCCAGCCCGCCGGAGTGGTTGCCCACCAGCAGGCAACGCCCCGGCGGAATCCGCTCGAGGCCGCGCACCTCCGAGCGGTGATAGACCTTCACGATCGGGCGCAGCAGCCCGACGACGTAGCGGGTCAGCTCCAGATCCCAGTCGCCGACTTCGCTGTTTTTCATCGCCCGGGCCCGGCGGGGAACCCTAGGCGTAGAGCCTCTCGATGCTCTCGTGGAAGTTGTCCACGACTGTCTTGCGCTTGAGTTTCAAACTCGGCGTCAGATCGCCCGCCTCGACGGTCAGTTCGCGTTCGATGATGGCGAAGCGCTTGACCTGCTCCCAGCGGTTGAGGTGCTTGTTGAGCTGATCGACATAGCCGGCGATCATCTCGCGGGTCTGCGGATCCCGGGCGATCTCGCTGAAGTCCTTGCCCGCCATGTCGTGCTCGGCGGCCCACTCTCCGACCGCTTCGGGCTCGAGACTCACCAGGGCGACGCAGTACGGTTTGTTCTCACCGTAGACGATGATGTCACTCGCGTAGGGGCACAGCGCTTTGAAACTCGCCGAGATCGCCGAGGGCGCAACGTATTTGCCCTGTGACGTCTTGAACATATCCTTCTTGCGATCGGTGATGCGCAGGAAGCCCTCGGCGTCCAACTCGCCGATGTCGCCGGTGTGGAACCAGCCGTCGGTGTCGATCGCCTCAGCAGTGGCTTCGGGAAGTTCGTGGTAGCCGTTCATGACCCCCGGGCCCCGCAGCAGGATCTCGCCGTCCTCGGCGATCTTGACATCGGTCTGCGGGAAGGTCCAGCCGACGGTGCCGAAACGGTAGGCGGTGGGCCGGTTCAGCGAGGACGCCGCGGAGGTCTCGGTCAGGCCGTATCCCTCCAGCAGGATGACGCCGACCGCGTCGAACCACTGCGCGACGTCGCGGTCGAGTGCGGCGGACCCGGAGATGAAGAACCGGATGCGTCCGCCGAAGCGCTCCCGGATCGTTGAGAAGACCAGTTTGTCCGCGATCTTGTACTGCAGTGCCAGCAGCGGCGAGGGGCGCTCGCCGGCCTGGCGGAGCCGCGACACCTGCAAACCGACATCGATGGCCCAGTCGAAGATCCGCTTCTTGGCGCCGCCCTCCTTGGCGACCGTTTCGTTGACCCGGCCGTGCACCTTCTCGAAGATGCGCGGCACCGCGCCCATGATCGTCGGCCGGATCACCGGGAGGTTCTCGACGATCTTCTCGACCCGCCCGTCGATCACCGTGGGGAAACCGATCGCCAGCGGCAGCGCGAGCATCACCTTGCCGAACGCGTGCGACAGCGGCAGCCACAGGTAGTTCAGGTCACGTTCGGAGAGCACTCCCAGGGAGTCCAGCGCGGCCGCGGTGTAGGTCCACGAGGCGTGGGTCAGTCGCACCCCCTTGGGCCTTCCGGTGGTGCCCGAGGTGTAGATCAGGGTCGCCAACTGGTCGGGCCGGATCGCGTCGATGCGGTCGTTGACGGCGCTGGGCGTGTCGGCAAGCAGCTGCTTGCCGAGCTGCTCGAGGTCTTCGAGGGTGATCACCCAGTTCCCGTCGCCGACCCCGTCGATGACGACCACCTTCTCCACCGCCGGCAGTTCGGAGCGATGGGCGACGAGCTTGTCGACCTGTCGCTGATCCTCGGCGATCACGATGCGGCTGCCCGAGTTGGCGATGATGTAGGCGACGTCGGGTCCGTTGGTGGTCGGGTACACCGTGGTGGTGGCCGCCCCGGCGGCCAGGATCCCGAAGTCGACGACGACCCATTCGTAGCGCGTTCCCGACGCGAGGGCGACCCGGTCCTCGGGGTTGATCCCCAGCGAGATCAGCCCGGCGGCGACGAGTTCTACCTGGTCACCGACCTGCTGCCAGGTCACGCTGGTCCAGCCGCCGTCGTTGTCGGGGTAGCGGAACGCCTCGGTGTGGGGGGTGGCCGCCACGCGGTCACGGAACATCTGGGGCACCGATGCCGCGCGGTTCTCGATCCTGGAGGTGTCGAGCCGCTCTTGGGATTTGTGCAGGCCTGCCATGACCCGAGTCTATGGAACGCGAGAAGCGCCGGTGCGGGAGAACCCCGAGATCGCTAGTTCAGCGGCGGTGGCGGCACCCCGGGGGCGGCCACACACACGCCGGTCACGCCGTCCATCAGCGTCCCCGACGGGCACTGCGGGACGCACTGGAATCCCGGGGTGGTGGCGTCTTCCATCTGCCCGGGTGGGCAGGTCTCCGCCGCCGCGGCCATCGGGGTCCAAGCCGGGACGACCACGGCACCGGGGCCCACGGCCAGCGCGAGCAGCGCCATCCAGCCTCTGGTCCGAACCCGCATTTCCCTCGATCCCTCCGTTTTCCTGCGGCAATCGTAACGTTGACACCGTGGTCTTTTCGGTAGCGAAGATGTCTGGCGCGTCGCCGTGAGGGCCGGCGACGGCGTTCCGGCGCCGGTGCGGATCGCTGCGGCCGAGCCGGCCGACGCGACCGAGCTGGCCGGGGTCGCGGCTGCGACGTTCCCCCTGGCCTGCCCGGAGTCGGTGAGCGCCGCGGACATCTCCGCCTTCGTGGCCGCCACCCTGACCGCTCAGTGCTTCCGCGGCTATCTCACCGACCCCGGCCGGCTGGTCCTCACCGCCTCGGCGTCCGGCCGGATCGTCGGTTACGCCATGCTCGTACGGGCCGAACCCGCCGACTCCGAGATCGAGCTGTCCAAGATCTACCTACTGCCCAGCCATCACCGCTCGGGCGTCGCGGCCGAACTTCTCACCGCGGGGATCGACTGGGCCGCCGAACGGGGGGCGCGGGCCGTGTGGCTCGGCGTCAACCGCGGCAACCTTCGCGCGCAGCGCTTCTACCGCAAACACGGCTTCGCGGTGAGCGGCACCCGGACCTTCCGGCTCGGCGCGAGCGTGCAGGGTGATCTGGTCATGCGGCGTGGGATCAGCGGCGATCGCTAGCCGGGATTGCTCAGTGCCAGCAGCCGGGAGGTCGCCCGCAGGTACTTCTTGCGGTAGCCGCCCGCGAGCATCTCGGCCGAGAAAACACTGTCCAGCTTGGCGCCGGAGGCCACCACCGGAATGCCGGCGTCGTAGAGCCGATCGGTCAGCGACACCAGTCGCAGCGCGACGCTCTGGTCCTCCAGTTGGTGCACCCCGGTGAGGTGAACGGCCGAAACCCCTTCGACCAGAGCCAGGTAGCGGGAGGGGTGCATGGTGGCCAGATGGGCGCACAGCGCGTCGAAGTCGTCGAGGGTCGCACCAGGGCATCGGGCGGCCCGGCCCCGCACCTCCTCGTCGGAGAGCGGTTCGGGCGCCGGCGGCAGGCCGCGGTGACGGTAATCGGGGCCCTCGATGCGCACGGTGGTGAAGATTGCCGCCAGGGTGTTGATCTCCCGCAGAAAGTCCTGTGCGGCGAAACGTCCTTCGCCGAGTTGTTCGGGCAACGTGTTGGAGGTCGCCGCGACCGAGACGCCGCGCTCGACCAGTTGCGAGAGCAGCCTCGAGATCAGCGTGGTGTTGCCCGGATCGTCGAGTTCGAACTCGTCGATGCAGACCATCGTGTAGTCACCGAGCAGTTCGATGCATTCGGCGAACCCGAAAACGCCGGCCAGCTGGGTCAGTTCACCGAAAGCCGCGAAGGCCCGCGGGTGCTCGGCCGATTCGGGCAGTCTGCGGTAGGCCGAGGCCAGCAGGTGGGTCTTGCCGACGCCGAAACCGCCGTCGAGGTACAGCCCCACCCCGGGCAGCGTCTCGCGCCCGCCGAAGAGCTTGCGGCGTCCGGCGCGCCGGCGCACGGCCTCGTCGCAGAAGGCCAGACAGGAGGCCACCGCGGCGGCCTGCGTCGGCTCGGCGGGGTCGGGCCGGTAGCTGTCGAAACTGACCTCGGTGAACGTCGGCGGCGGCACGAGTTGGGCGATCAGCCGCTCCGGGGACACCGCCGGTCGCCGGTCCACCAGCCGGTCCATCCCGGCACTGTAACTTCCTGACGGTGGAGTTCACACTGCTCGGGTCCGGCGAGGCGGTCGACGAGGAGCGGTTGCGCGAGCTCTACCGCTACCCGGATGCTCACGATGATGTCCACGCCGGCTCGGGCCGTCCCCTGCTGCGGGGCAACGTGATCGCCAGTCTCGACGGCGCGGCCACCACCGCCGGCCTCTCCGGCGGATTGGGCGGAGCGGGCGACCGGAAGCTCTTCGCGCTGCTGCGCGAGTTGGCCGACGTGATCGTGGTCGGAGCCGGGACCGTGCGCGCCGAGAGCTACGGCGGCGCGCGGATGACGGCCGCCCAGCGGGAGCGCCGCCGGCTCCGCGGCCAGTCCGAGGTGCCGCCGATCGCGGTGGTCACCCGTTCCGGCGTACTCGGACCCGACCTGCCGGTGCTCGCCGGCCGGGAAGCACCGCCGCTGGTGCTCACCTGCGCTGCCGCCACCGCGGACACCGCGACGCGAGTGGGGCCCGCCGTCGAGGTGATCAACTGCTCCGGCGCCGACCCCGCCCAGGTCGATCTTGCCGTCGCGCTGACCCGACTGACCGAACGCGGCCTGCCGCGCGCGCTCACCGAGGGCGGGCCCAGCCTGCTGGGCGCCTTCGCCGAGCGGGGGCTGCTCGACGAACTCTGCGTGACCGCCGCGCCCCTGCTCGTCGGTGGAGACGCCGTGCGCATCCTCGCCGGCGGGGCCGAGACACCGACCCCGATGCGCTGCCGCCACGTGCTCACCGACCCCGAGGGCTACCTGTATCTGCGCTACACCAGCGTGTGAGCGGCGGCTGAACAGCGGCGCAGGCCGAACACCGAGGTGTGCTCGCTACTGTGGTGGGCATGCGTCGCCAGGGCCGGGTCGGTGTCGCGGCCGCGGCGGCGATGGCGATCACACTCGTCCTGGCCGGATGCGCGCCATGGCTGGCGGCTAACCCCCGGTTCGCCACCGACTCCGCCCGAAACCCTGACGCCGGTCCGGCCACCAGCACGGCGGCGAACGGCCCGCCGGATCTGGTTGCTCCCAAAAACGACCTGGCCTGGAGCGACTGCACCGGACAGGTGTTCGGCGACGCGGGAAGCGCACCGATCCCCGGCGTGGTGCTCGAGTGCGCGAACTTCGACGTCGATCTCGACCCGATCAGCGGCGCGACCGGCACCCTGAGCATCGGTGCGGTGCGCGCACGTTCGGTGCAGACCCCGCCGGACGCGGGTCCGCTGGTCTTCACCACCGGCTCGGATCTGCCGTCCTCGCTGCAACTGCCGGTCTGGCTCTCGCGGTCGGGAGCCGACGTCCTCAAAGGCCGGCCCGTCGTCGCGGTGGACCGGCGCGGGATCGGCCGGTCCAGTGCCATCGAGTGCCGGGATCTCTTCGATCGCACCCAGATGCTCGAACAGGCCCAGTTCGAGCCGGGCGACGACCCGGTGGCCAACCTTGGCGCCGTCACGACCACAGCGACCACCGGTTGCACCGACACCATCGCCCCGGGGGACTCCGCGTACGACAACGCCCGCGCCGCGGAGGATCTCGAGCGGCTGCGCAGCATCTGGGACGTGCCCGCCCTGGCGCTCCTCGGAGTCGGCAACGGTGCCCAGGTGGCGCTGGCCTACGCCGGATCGCACCCGGAGAAGGTCGGGCGCCTGGTGCTCGACTCCCCGGTGTCGCCCGGTGTCGGAGCCGAGGTGGCAGCCGAGGACCAGGTGAAGGGACAGCAGGCCGCCCTGGACGCGTTCGCCGCCCAGTGCGTCGCGGTCAACTGCGCACTCGGACCGGATCCCAAGGGCGCCGTCGACGCACTGCTGTCCGCGGCCCGCGCCGGCCGCGGCCCCGGCGGGGCGTCGGTGGCCGCGCTGACCAATGCCGTCGTGACCGCCCTGGGCTACCCCACCGGCGATCGCATCGCCAACACGGTCGCGTTGGCCGACACGCTGGCCGCGGCCCGCTCCGGGGACACCAACCGGCTCAACAATCTGATCAACCGGGCCGAGGCGATGCGGGATACCGACGGCCAGTTCGTCAATGCCTGCAGCGATGCGCTCAACCGCCCCACCCCCGACCGGGTCCGCGAACTCGTGGTCGCCTGGGGCAAGGTCTATCCGCAATTCGGCACGGTCGCCGCGCTCAATCTGGTGAAGTGCCTCAACTGGCCCAGCGGGACGGCCCCGAAGGATCCCCAGAACCTCAAGATCGAGGTCATGCTGCTCGGCGTCCAGAACGACCCGATCGTCGGCGCGCAGGGCGTGGCCGCCACCCTGGCCGCCATCATCAACGCCGGAGCGGCCAGCAAGCGGGTGATGTGGCAGGGCGTCGGACACGGGGCGAGCGTTTACTCCGGGTGCGCGCTGCCCCCGGTGCTGGGTTACCTCGAATCCGGGAAGACACCACCGACCGACACCTTCTGCCCCGCCTGACATCTGCGGGTGTACGGTGCGGACGTGGCCGCCGTCCTGCCGAACGCGTTCCGTCCACGCACCAGTCCGCCGACGACGTCGGCCGTCCTGCGCTCGGTGCTCTGGCCACTGGCGATCATGTCGATCATCCACCGCAGTTACGTACTGACCACCAACGGCTACATCACCGACGACTGGGCCCCGGTCTACCGCGCACTGCACAACTTCCGGGCCGGCATCGACATCTACAACGAACACCTCGAATACGTCGACCCGCACTACCTCTATCCGCCCGGCGGCACCCTGCTCATGGCGCCGTTCGGCTACATGGGTAGCGAATTCGCCTCGCGGAACGTGTTCATCTTCTGCAACACCGTGGCGATGATCATCGCCGCCTGCCTGCTGGTGCGGCTGTTCAGGTTCACGCTGTCCTCGGTGGCGCTGCCGGCCCTGCTGCTGGCGATGTTCTGCACCGAGTCGGTGACCAACACGCTGATCTTCACCAACATCAACGGGTGCATCCTGCTGGCCGAGGTGCTGTTCTTCCGCTGGCTGCTCGACGGGCGGACCGACCGGCAGTGGCTGGCGGGCGCGGCCATCGGGCTTTCACTGGTGGTCAAACCGGTGCTGGCGGTGCTGCTGCTGCTGCCGCTGCTCAACCGTCAGTGGCGCACCCTGGCCGCCGCCTTCGCGATTCCGGTGGCGTTCAACGCGGCGGCGTGGCCGCTGGTCGCCGACCAGAACAACTTCATCGACCGGACCCTGCCCTACATCTTCTCGACCCGCGACTACTTCAACTCCTCGGTGCTGGGAAACGGGGTTTACTACGGACTGCCCACCTGGCTGATCGTGGCACTGCGGCTGCTCTTCGTGGTGCTGGCCGCAGCCAGCCTGTGGCTGCTCTACCGCTACTACCACCGGCGCGACCCGCTGTTCTGGATGCTGACGTCCTCCGGTGTGCTGCTGATCGCCTCCTGGCTGGTGCTGTCGCTGGCACAGGGCTACTACTCGATGATGCTGTTCCCCTTCCTGATGACGGTGGTGCTGCCGAACTCCGTGCTGCGTAACTGGCCGGCATGGCTGGCCGCGTACGGATTCCTGACAATGGATCGCTGGCTGATGTGGCGCTGGCCGACCACCGGGCGATTCCTGGAGTACATGAAGATCACCTACGGCTGGTCGCTGATGCTCGTCGTGGTGTTCTGTGTGCTCTACTTCCGCTACCTGGACGCCAAGGCCGAGGGCCGCCTCGACGACGGGATCGACCCGGCATGGATGACGCCGGAGCGCCGCCGCGCTAGCGTTGGCCCATGAGCACACTTCCCGAACCGAAACTGCGACTCAGTGACGCGGAGTGGCGCCAACGGCTCACTCCGGCCGAGCATCATGTGCTGCGTCAGGCCGGCACCGAACCGCCGTACGTCGGCGAGTACACCGACACCCAGACCGAGGGCGTCTATCACTGCCGGGCCTGCGGTGCGGAATTGTTCCACAGCAGCGAGAAGTTCGAATCGCACTGCGGGTGGCCGTCGTTCTTCGACCCGGCCACCTCCGAGGCGGTCGTGCTGCGCGAGGACAACTCGCTGGGTATGCGCCGCGTCGAGGTGCTCTGCGCGACCTGTCACTCGCACCTCGGGCACGTGTTCACCGGCGAGGGGTACCCCACCCCGACCGATCAGCGCTACTGCATCAACTCGATCTCGCTCCGGCTGACCCCGTCCTGACCGGCGGCTGCACGAGCCTGACCCTCAGGGCAATCGGCTCACCAGGTCCTCGACACCCACCCGCGGGCCGGTGAAGAACGGGATCTCCTCGCGGACGTGCAGGCGTGCCTCGGTCGCGCGCAGATCGCGCATCAGGTCGACGATGCGGTGCAGCTCGGGCGCTTCGAAGGCCAGGATCCACTCATAGTCCCCCAGCGCGAAGGCCGGGACGGTGTTGGCGCGGACGTCCTTGTAGGCGCGCGCGGCCATGCCGTGGTCGGCCAGCATCTTGCGGCGCTGTTCGTCGGGCAGCAGGTACCAGTCCAGCGATCGCACGAACGGGTAGACGCAGACGTAGTTGCCCGGTTCCTCACCGGCGAGGAACGCCGGCACGTGGCTTTTGTTGAACTCGGCCGGCCGGTGCAGCGCGACTACACTCCACACCGGCTTGACCGTGCGACCCAGCGTCGTGGTGCGGCGAAAATCGCTGTAGGTGTGCTGCAGCGACTCGACCCGTTCGGCGTGCGTCCAGATCATGAAGTCGGCATCGGCGCGCATCCCAGCGACGTCGTAAAGGCCGCGGACCACCACCCCGCTGTCCTCCTGCTGCTTGAGGAAGGTGGCCGTCTCGTCGATCACGGCGGCGCGGGAATCCTCGTCGTAGCCCAGCGCTCCGGGCTGCGCGGCGAACACCGAGAACATCACGTACCGGACGGCGGCGTTGAGGGAGTCGTAATCCAGTTTCGCCATGGCGACTATGGTGCCATGGGCCGTGCGGGCAGCGGCGCGGCGCGGGGGGCCAGCGCGGCCTCCACCGCCCGGCCGGCGGCCGCCACACACGCCGGGACCCCGATGCCGTCGAGGTAGTTGCCGGCCACGGCCAGGCCCGGCGGAAGCGCTGCCCGCACCGCCGCGGCCAGCGTCGCGTGATCGGGGCCGTACTGCGGCAGCGCATCGATCCAGCGATGCACGAGGATGTCGATGGGTTCGGCAGCGATACCGAAGACCGTGCGCAGGTCCTCGATCGCCCAGGCGCGCAGCCACTCGTCGGAGGCGGAGCGGGCGAGGTCGTCGCCGAAGCGCCCGAATGACATCCGCACCACTTCGGCCGGCCCGCGCGCGCCCCATTTGCGGGTGGTCAGCGTGATGGCCTTGGCGTGCAGATCCTCCCCGGTGGCGACCAGCACCCCAGACTGCGGCGGCAGCGGTGTGCCGGCTGGGACAGCCATCGCCAGCACGGCCGACGAGGCGACCGGGATCCGGGCCGCGGCCGCGGCCGCCCGCGGGGCGGCCGCGCTGAGCAATCCGGCCGCCTGCGGTGCCGGCGTCGCGATCACCACGGCGTGGGCCGGCCAGACCCGGCCGTCGGTGTCGGTCAGCGACCAGCCGGAGTCCGTCGCGGCCAGCGTGCGCACCGCCGTCTGCTGCCACTGCGGGCGCGCGCGGGCGGTCAGCGCGTCGAGCAGCACCCGGTAGCCGCCCTCGATCGCGCCGAAGACCGGCCCGCGGGCACCGCCGGCCGGGGCGCGGCGAACGGCTTCGGTCAGGCTCGGCGCACCGGCGTCGAGGGCGGCCGCCACCGTCGGCGCGGCCGAGCGGATGCCGATGGAATCGGCCGACCCGGCGTAGACACCCGACAGCATCGGGTCGAGCGAGCGTGCCACCACCTGCTCGCCGAAACGGTCGGCCACCACCGCGCCGACCGCCGGGTCGGACCCCGGATGCCAGTCCAGCGGGCGGCCGGGTTCCGCGGTGATCCGCTCGAGCGTCGCGCGGTCGACCAGTCCGGCCACGGACTGCGCGGTGGCCGGGATACCGGCGACGGTGTCGGCCGGCAGCGGATGCAGGCGGCGCTGGCTGTAGATGGTCGGCCGCACCCCGGTGGTGGCGATCTGCCGATCGGCCAGACCCAGTTCGGCCAGCAGTGCCGGCACCTCCGGTCTGCGCGCGACGAACGCCTCGGCGCCGACGTCGACCGACTGGCCCGCGATCTGCTCGGTGCGCAGCACACCACCCAGGCGATCTGCGGGGTCGAAGAGCACGATCTGGGCGTCTTCGCCGACCGCCGTGCGGATGCGGTATGCGGCGACCAGACCTGAGATACCGCCGCCCACAACGCAATAGGCCTGATTCACAGCGAGTGCACCAGCGCCACCAGATCAGCGAGCAGTCCGGGGTCGGTTGCCGGCAACACCCCGTGGCCGAGGTTGAAGATGTGGCCGCAGGCGCCGGCATCGACCGCTCGCCGACCGTCGTCGACGACCGACCGCGCCGCCTTCTCCACCGCGGGCCATCCGGCCAGCAGCACCACCGGATCCAGATTGCCCTGCAGCGCCCGCCCCGGGTCCACCCGTACGGCCGCGTCGGCCAGCGAGGTGCGCCAGTCCACGCCGACCACGGTCGGCCCCGCCTGTGACATCGCTCCGAGCAGTTCGGCCGTGCCGACCCCGAAGTGGGTCATCGGCACCCCGTAACCGGCCAGCGCGGCGAAGACCCGCGCGCTGTGGGGCAGCACGTACGTGCGGTAGTCGGCCAGCGAGAGGGTGCCCGCCCACGAGTCGAAGAGCTGGATGGCATCCACGCCCGCATCCAGTTGCACCCGCAGGAAGTCGATCGTGACGTCGGCGAGGGCGTCCATCAGCGCGTGCCAGGTCGAGGTGTCGGCCAGCATCATCGACTTCGTCCGCTCGTGCAGCTTGCTCGGCCCCCCTTCGACGAGATAGGAGGCCAGCGTGAAGGGTGCCCCGGCGAACCCGATCAGGGGCACCTCACCGAGCGCGGCCACCAGTAACCCGACCGCCTCGGCGACCGGCTCCACCGTCAGCGGTCCGGTGGTCCTCAGCCGCTCGACGTCGGCTCGGGTGCGCACCGGGTGGGCGATCACCGGACCGACGTCGGGCACGATGTCGAGGTCGATTCCGGCGGCGCGGAGCGGCACGACGATGTCGGAGAAGAGGATCGCGGCGTCGACCCCGAGCCGGCGGATCGGCTGGAGGGTGATCTCGCAGATCAGCTCGGCATCGAAGCAGGCCTCCATCATGGAGTGCTTGGAGCGCAGCTGACGGTATTCGGGCAGCGAGCGGCCGGCCTGACGCATGAACCACACCGGAATCCGGCTGGGTTTGCGACCTGCGGCGGCGGCCAGATAGGGCGCCTCGGGCAGCGTCCGGCGGGTGCTCACCACGCCCATGCTGCCACGGCGTGCCTGGCTGCGCGGTCTGCCGCAGGGGACTAGCGTGAGGTGTCGTGACCAGTGCCGAGCCCGCGCAGTTCCGCGAGGCCGTGGCCGCGATGAACGCCGCGGACGTGCGCCCGGAGATCGAACTGGGTCCGATCCGCCCGCCGCAGCGCCTGGCACCGTTCAGCTACGCCCTGGGTGCGGAAGTCCGGCCCGGCGACGCCGACGGCCAGGCACCGGCCACCGGCGCGGAGACCTTCGGCCGGCTGATCCTGCTGCACGACCCCGACGGCGCCGAGGCCTGGGATGGCGTGCTGCGGCTGGTGGCTTACGTGCAAGCCGACCTGGATGTCACCGAGGCCGTCGACCCGCTGCTGCCCGAGGTGGCCTGGAGCTGGCTGGCCGACGCCCTGCAGGCCCGGCCCGACCACTTCACGGCCCTCGGCGGCACCGTGACCACCACCACCTCGGTGCGCTACGGCGATGTCTCCGGCCCGCCCCGCGCCCACCAGTTGGAGCTGCGGGCGTCGTGGACGGCGATCACCCCCGCCCTCGAAACGCACGTGCAGGCGTTCTGCGAAGTGCTGGAGCACGCCGCGGGCCTGCCCCCGGTCGGCGTCACCGACCTCGGTTCGCGCTCCCGCGCCTGAGATGTCAGAGCCGGCCCCGACCCCGCTTCTGCACCCCGCCGACGGGGTTCCGGCCGTGTCGGTCGCGCCCGGGGAGATAGCCGCCGCCGCGGGCAGTCTCGCCGCGGGGCACGGGCCCTTCGCCGTCGACGCCGAACGCGCCTCGGGGTTCCGGTACTCCAACCGCGCCTATCTGATCCAGATCCGCCGGGCCGGCGCCGGCACGGTGCTGATCGACCCGGTCCACCACGGCGGCAGCCCGATCGACACGCTGGCACCG
>JAPOHV010000155.1 GCA_029979305.1 Mycobacteriaceae bacterium
CCAGTTCCAGGTCGATCCCGCGGTTGGCCTTGATGTTCTCCAAGGCATCGCCGATGATCGTGAGATTGCGCAGGCCCAGGAAGTCCATCTTCAGCAGGCCGATGTCTTCGCATGACGGGTAATCCCAGCCGGTGATGATCGCGCCGTCCTGGGGTCGCTTCCACAGCGGGATGGCCTCGATCAGCGGTTCGGAACTCATGATCACCGCGCACGCGTGCACCCCGGCATTGCGGACCAGGCCCTCCAGACCCCGCGCGGTCTCATAGATGGTGCGAACATCGGGATCGGTGTCGATCAGGCCCCGAACCTCCGAGGCCTCCTTGTAACGCTCATGAGTGGGGTCGGTGATGCCGGCCAACGGGATGTCCTTGGCCATCACCGGCGGTGGCAGCGCCTTGGTGATCCGGTCGGCGATCGCGAAGCCGGGCTGGCCGTAGTGCACGCGGGCGGAGTCCCTCAGCGCCGCCCTGGTCTTGATGGTGCCGAAGGTGATGACCTGGGCGACCCGGTCGCTGCCGTACTTCTCCGCGGCGTAGCGCAATATCTCCCCACGGCGGCGGTCGTCGAAGTCGATGTCGATATCGGGCATCGAGGCGCGCTCGGGATTGAGGAAGCGCTCGAAGAGCAGTCCGTGTTCGATCGGGTCGATGTCGGTGATACGGAGCGCATAGGCGACCAGCGACCCGGCCGCCGATCCCCGGCCCGGTCCGACGCGGATGTCGACCGACCGGGCGTAGTTGATCAGATCGGCGACGATCAGGAAGTAGGACGGGTAGCCCTTGTCGCAGATGACGTCGATCTCATAGGCGGCGCGTGCGGCGTACTCGTCGGGTGCGCCGGCGGGGAATCTGCGGGCCAGCCCGGCGTCGACCTCATGTCGCAGCCAGCTGCCCTGGTCGTGCCCGTGGGGAACGGGAAACACCGGCATCCGGTCCCGCGGCGTCCACACCTCGGCGTAGGACTGCACACGCTCGGCTATCAGCAGCGTGGAGTCGCACGCCTCCGGTATCTCCGAATCCCACAGTGCGCGCATCTCGGCTGCCGACTTGAGGTAGTAGCCGTCGCCGTCGAATTTGAACCGGTTCGGATCGGAGAGCGTCTTTCCGGTCTGAACGCACAGCAGTGCCTCGTGGTTGTGGGCCCCCTCGCGGGTGACGTAGTGGCAGTCATTGGTCGCCAGCGGCGGAATCCCGAGCTTGCGTCCGAGTTCCAGCAGCCCGTCACGGACCCGGCGCTCGATCGACAGGCCGTGGTCCATCAGTTCCAGGAAGTAGTTATCGGCGCCGAAGATGTCGCGCCACTTCGCGGCGGATTCGAGCGCCTCGGCCCTCTGACCCAGCCGCAGCCGGGTCTGCACCTCCCCGGAGGGACAGCCGGTGGTCGCGATGATGCCCTCGGCGTGCTCGGCGATCAGTTCGGCGTCCATCCGGCTCCACTTGCCCAGCTGACCCTCAAAGGACGCCAGGGAGCTGAGCTTGAAGAGATTCCGGAGTCCGGTGGCGTTCTCGGC
Organism: Mycobacteriaceae bacterium; assembly: GCA_029979305.1. GTDB lineage: Bacteria > Actinomycetota > Actinomycetes > Mycobacteriales > Mycobacteriaceae > Mycobacterium. The sequence goes on from JAPOHV010000155.1 coordinate 1,511, forward strand.
GACCATGGTCAGGTGGGTGTAGGACCCACTGCCGGAAACGTCGTCGGCCTTCTGCCCGGGGTCACCCCAGAGGATTCGGCGGGTGTCGAAGCGGGAGCCCGGGGCGACGTAGGCCTCAACCCCGATGATCGGCTTGATCCCGACCTCGGTGGCGGCGTTGTAGAACTCGCTGGCGCCGAACATATTGCCGTGGTCGGTCATGCCGATGGCGGACATCTCCAGGCGCTGGGCCTCGGCCAGCATGGGCGTGATCTTGGCGGCACCGTCGAGCATCGAGTACTCGGTGTGGTTGTGCAGATGCACGAAGGAGTCGCCCATAGGGCTGCCAGTCTAGGGCCGCGCCCCGGCGGCTCCGGCGTGTCGGGCGGCCGTGTCCCCAGGTGTCGCGAGGGTCAGGTGTCGTCGCGCAGCATGCGGGCGACCTCGGTCGCCTGCTCCTGGGTCAGCTCGCCGGATAGTTGCAGCACCTGGCCGTCGATCGGGCCGCTGATCTTGGGCCCCCAGACCACTGTGCCGGCCCGGACGAAGGCCACCTGCTGCCCCACCCTCTCCGTGGTGAACTGGGCGAACTGCCGGGCGGATTCCTCCGTCATGGTCATCTGGACCACCTGGACGCCGGTCAACGGGTTGAGATAGGAATCCACCTTGGTCAACTGCAGGCGCAGGGCCTCGGGCTGCAGTTCGTAGACAGCGGTCTTGGTGATGTCGCAGATCCTGGCCGGCTGGTCCGGCGGCATGGGCGCCGGCGCCGGGCACTGGTCAGCAGTCGTGACGAAGGCACCGACGACCGGGCGGACCGGGAGCGGCTTGATGGTCAGCACCGGCGCGACACTGGTGGGCGTGGTGGACTCGGCCGGTTCAGAGTCGCCGCCGCCGAATACGGCGGCCAGTGGCCCGACGAACGGGGTGACCGCGATGGCGGCGGCGGCGACTGATGCCAGCACCACCAGCAGTATCCGGCGACTGCGGGATTTCGAGTCGGTCATGATGCGTGCAAGTTACCCGGCTCAGACCCCGAGCGGGCACGGTAGGTGCGCGAGAGGGTGTTGGCGCTGAACACGACCAGTGCCAGCCAGATCAACCCGAACCCGGCCCACCTCATGGCCGACATCGGCTCGTTGCCGACCACCAGACCCCAGATCATCTGCATGGAAGGCGTCAGGTACTGCAGCAGACCGATGGTGACCAGCGGCAATCGCTGGGCCGCCGCACCGAACAGCAGCAACGGGATGGCGGTGACCGGCCCGCACAGCATCATCAGGGCAATATGGCCGGGGCCGTTGGTGGTGAACTGGCCCTCGCCGGTGGACTGCAGGACCGCCAGGTAGGCCAGTGCGAATGGCGCTGCGATGGCCGTCTCCATCCCGACGCTGACGCGGGGATCGACCATGACGATCTTCTTCACCGCACCGTAGAGGCCGAAGGAGAACGCCAGCCCCAGAGCGATCCACGGCGTCCCCCCGACGCCGGAGGACAGAAGGACGACGGCTGCGACCGCGATCAGCAGTGCTGAGGCCTGTTGCCGATTGAGTCGCTCGGCGAAAAACACCACACCGAGCAGCACGCTGACCAACGGAGTGACGAAGTAGCCGAGAGCGGCGTCGACGACGTGGCCGGAGTTGACCGCGTAGATGTAGACGACCCAATTGACGGAGATCAGCCCCGAGGCGCACGCCAGCAGAATCCACGTCCGCCGGGTGATTCGCCGTACCTCGGACATTCGCCGGCCGGCCATCAGCACGAGGGCCATGAAGGCGACCGTCCAGACGATGCGGTGGGCCAGGATCTCGGCAGGGCCGGCGGGCTTGAGCAGTGGGAAGAAAACCGGGAAGGCTCCCCACGTCACGTAGGCGCCCAGACCGTAGAGCAGTCCGCGCCCGTCGCCGGCCGGTCTGTCCGCCACGTTCACGATCCCCGGCGCAGCACGTCGAGGGCGTGCTGCAGATCGGCCGGGTAGGGGCTGGTGATCTCCATTCGCCGGCCGTCGGCGGGGTGCGCGAAGGCCAGTGACCGGGCATGTAGCCACTGTCGTTCCAGACCGAGCCTGCCGGCGAGCACAGGGTCGGCGCCGTAGGTGCTGTCACCTGCGCACGGGTGGTGCAGCGCGGCGAAGTGCACCCGGATCTGGTGTGTACGACCTGTCTCCAGATGAATGTCAAGAAGACTTGCGGCGCGGAACATCTCCAGTGTGTCGTAGTGGGTGACACTGTGCCGACCGTTCTCGGTGACGGCGAACTTCCACTCGTTACCGCGGTGCCGCCCGATCGGCGCGTCGATGGTTCCGCTCGACGGGTCCGGATGTCCCTGCACCACAGCGTGATACCGCTTTTCCACGGTGCGCTGCTTGAAGGCACGCTTGAGCATCGTGTAGGCGTGCTCGGACAGCGCAACCACCATCACGCCGGATGTGCCGACATCCAGCCTCTGCACGATGCCCTGCCGTTCGTGCACGCCGGAGGTGCTGATGCGAAACCCGGCCGCCGCCAGGCCGCCGAGCACGGTAGGGCCGTGCCAGCCGACCCCCGCGTGCGCGGCGACACCAGCCGGCTTGTCCACCGCGACGATATCGGCGTCGGAGTACAGGACAGTCATGCCCTCGATCTCGACCGGTGTGTTCTCTGGTGCTGGACGTGCGTCGGGCAGTTGCACGGTCAGCAGGGCCCCGGCGAGAAGTTTCGCGGACTTGCCGACGGTCACGCCGTCGAGTTGCACGCCGCCCGCCTCCGCGGCGGCGGCGGCTGCGGTGCGGGACAGGCCCAGCAGGCGGGCCAACCCGGCGTCGACCCGCATCCCCGCCAGCCCCTCGGGGACCGGCATGGATCGCTCACCCATCAGGCGGTCTCGGCGTCCGGCGCCCGGCGGCCGGTGGTGTCGAAGTCGTAACCGAAAAGCGACAGGACCACCAGCAGGATCGCCCCGCCGACGACCGCCGGGTCGGCCACGTTGAACACCGGCCACCAGCCGATGGAGAGGAAGTCCACGACGTGACCGCGAAGCGGTCCCGGCGAACGGAAGAAACGGTCGACCAGATTTCCCAAGGCGCCGCCGAGGATCAAGCCGAGTCCCACCGCCCACCAGGGCGAGACCAGCCGACGGCCCATCCACACGATGCCGATCACCACTGCGCTCGCCACCAGCGTCAGGACCCAGGTGTAACCGGTGGCCATCGAGAAGGCGGCACCGGAGTTGCGTACCAGCGTCCAGGTGACGGTGTCGCCGATGATCGACACCGGCTGGCCGGGCGTCAGCAGTTCCACCGCGAGCACCTTGGTGAGAACGTCGAGTACGAGTACGACGGCCGCCACCGACAGCAGCAGCCGCAGCCGCCGGCTCGGTGGCGCGGTCTCGTCGGTCACGGCACCATCATTCCCTAACGGCCTCGCCGCGCCGCGCCTGCCATGATGGCGGCATGTCCCGCCTCGTCGTGGTCACCACCGGTGGCACCATCGCGACCAGCGAGGGTCCCGACGGGGTGTTACGTCCCACCCGCAGTGGCAGCGATCTGGTCACCGGCCTGGACGTGGACGTGATCGACCTCATGTCGGTCGACAGCTCGCAACTCACTCCAGCCGACTGGCTCACGATCGGGGCGGCGGTCAACTCGGCCGCCGCGGACGGCGCCGACGGGGTCGTCATCACCCACGGCACCGACTCGCTCGAGGAGACCGCACTGTGGCTCGACCTGACCTACGGCGGCCTCGCGCCGGTGGTGCTCACCGGCGCCGCCCGGCCCGCTGACGCGCCCGACGCCGACGGGCCGGCCAACCTGCGTGACGCACTCACTGTCGCGGCCAGTCCGCTGTGCCGGGATGCCGGTGCACTGGTGAGCTTCGGGGGCCGGGTGTTCCCGCCACTGGGAACCACGAAGATCGGGGGTTCGGGCGTCTTCGGCGGCGTAGCCCCCCTCGGTGCGGTGACGTCCGGAGTTTTCACCATGACCGCTGCCAAACAGCGCCCGCATCTGGGCGCGGTGGCGGTCCCGCCCCGGGTGGACGTCGCCTCCGCCTACCCCGGAGCTGACGGGACGGCGATCGACGCCTTCGTCGCGGCCGGCGCCCGCGGGGTGGTGGTGGAGGCGATGGGCTCCGGTAACGCCGGGCGGGCCGTCATCGACGCCGTCGGCCGTGCCGTCGCCCGCGGGGTTGCGGTCGCGATCACCACCCGCGTCCCCGGTGGCCGGGCCGGAGGCGGCTACGGCCCGGGGCATGATCTGATCGCCGCCGGCGCGCTGCCGGTGCCCCGGTTGCGCTCCAGCCAGGCGAGGGTTCTGGTGATGGCGGCAGTTGGGGCGGGGGCCTCAGTCGCCGACGTGGTCGCCGAGTGGGGCTGAGCCGGCCAGCTCATCGAGGTAGTCGCCCCAGTCCAGGCTCTGCACCGGATCGGCAGCGGTCAGGTCAGGCGCGCCGATGTCGAAGGTGCGCATCGCGCCGGGGCCGCTGGCCCGGGTCTCGAACCGCACGCTGACGACACCGTGCCCAGCCCCCTGGACCCAGCCGTGCCCGAGATCCGGGTGGGCGACGTCGTCACCGATCCGCCAGCCCGCAATCCGATCGGCCGTCGACGGCAGCGGGACCGCGGGCGGCGCATCGGACATCTCCACCTGCTGCTGTTGGTCGAGTTCGGGGAACAGCGACTCCTGGCGCACGTCCGACAGACCGGAGAATCCCACGCCGAGCAGCCGGACCGGGCCGATGTCGCGCGGGTCCAACAGCAACCGGTGCGCCATTGCCGTCAGCGTGCCCGCGTCGGCGGTGGCGTAGGGCAGCGTCGCCGACCGCGTCAGGGTGGACATATCGGACTTCTTCAGTTTCACCGTGACCGTGCGCGCTCCGCGGCCGTCCCGGTCGAGCCGGCGGTGGGCATGCTCGGCGATCGGGCCGGCGGCGTCACGAAGTTGTTCGATCGTGGTGAGGTCGGCGGCGAAGGTGGATTCGGCGGAGATCTGTTTGGCCTCGGCCCGTTCCATGACGGGCCGGTCGTCGATCCCGCGCGCCAGCCGATGCAGCCCGGGTCCGACTCCGGTGCCGAGGATGTTCGCCGCCTCCGCATCGGTCAGACCCGCCAGTTGCCCGATAGTCTCGATACCGAGCCGGTGCAGCCGATCCTCGGCCACCGGGCCAATCCCCCACAGTCGCCGCACCGGCAACCCGGCCAGCAGTTGAGCTTCCTC
>JAPOHV010000160.1 GCA_029979305.1 Mycobacteriaceae bacterium
AGGGCGCCAACATGGGCGAGATGGTGGCGGCCGGCCTGCCCGTTCCGCCCGGTTTCGTGGTGCTGCGCGACTCCTATCTGGCGTCGATCGCCGCGGCCGGCGTCACCGACGAACTCAACGCCGCCCACCGCGAGGCGATGCTGCACGCCCTGGACACCGACCACTTCGACGACATGTGCGCGAACATGAAAGCCCTTGTCCTCAAGGCCGGTATGGCCCCCGACGTCCGCGAGAAGATCGTCGACTCCTACCGCCGGATGGGCCCGGACTGCTATGTCGCGGTGCGCTCCTCGGCCACCGGCGAGGACGGCGCCGACGCCTCCTTCGCCGGCATGAACGAGACCTACACCAACGTCCGCGGCGAGGGAGAACTGATCGACGCCGTGCAGAACTGCTGGGCGTCGCTGTTCGGCCCCCGGGTGGTCTCCTACCGGGCCAGCCGCGGATTCCACGCCGACCCCGCGATGGCGGTGGTGGTCCAGTTGATGATCGCCTCGGAACGCTCCGGTGTGGCGTTCACCGCCGACCCGACCACCGACGCCACCGACCGGGTCGTGGTCGAGGGTGCGTTCGGCCAGGGCGAGGTCGTGGTGTCCGGGTCGGTGGAACCCGACACCTATGTGGTGTCCAAGGCGAACGGCGAAATCCTCTCCCGCCGAATGGGTTACAAGTCCTTCAAGATCATCCGGGGCGACGACGGCAAGGACAAGCGAGTCGAACTCGACGAAGCCCAGGCTGAGGCACAGGTGCTGGGCGACGACGAGGTCCGCGCCATCGCCGACATCGCCATCCGCAGCGAGCGCCACGCCGGCTGCCCGCAGGACACCGAGTGGGCGATCGCCGACGGCAAGACCTATATCGTGCAGACCCGGCCGATCACCACGCTGAAGCGGGCCGGTATGCCCACCCCGGAGAAGCACGAGGTGCTGCTGCAGGGCCTGCCCGCGGTACCCGGCGCGGCCTCCGGGGTGGTGCGGGTGCTCACCGATGTCAAAGACGGCGCCCGGCTGCAGGACGGCGAGGTGCTGGTGGCCCAGATGACCAACCCGGACTGGCTGCCCACCATGCGGCGTGCCTCGGCGCTGGTCACCGACACCGGCGGGATGACCTGCCACGCCGCCATCGTCGCCCGCGAACTCGGCGTCCCCTGCATCGTCGGCGCCAGCACCGCCACCAGGGACCTCAAGGACGGCACCGTCGTCACCGTCGACGGCAGCCACGGCCGGGTGCTGGCCGGGCGGGTGCAGCAGGAGAAGTCCGGCGGTGCGCAGACCGCTGCCGTCGCCGCGCCGGCGGCCCCCGCGTCGGAAGTCACCGGCACCAAGATCTACGTCAACGTGGCGATGCCGGACAAGGCCGAGGCGGCCGCCGAACTCGACGTCGACGGGGTCGGCCTGCTGCGCGCGGAACTGATCCTCGAGGACGCGCTGCACAACCGCCACCCGCGCGACCTGATCGAAAACGGCGAGCAGGACAGCCTGGTCGACGCACTGGCCACCGCGGTGGGGCGGGTGGCCGCCGCGTTCTCGCCCCGGCCGGTGATCTACCGGGCGTCGGACTTCCGCACCAACGAGTTCCGCAACCTCAAGGGCGGTGACCGCTTCGAGCCCGAAGAGCACAACCCGATGATCGGCTACCGCGGCTGCTACCGCTACATCAGCAATCCGGATCTCTTCGGCCTCGAACTGCAGGCGTTGGCCCGGGTCCGGGAGCGCAACCCCAACCTGCACTTGATGATTCCGTTCGTCCGTACCCGCTGGGAACTGGAGCGCTGCCTGGAACTGGTGGACGCCAGCCCGCTGGGCCGCCAGCGCGGACTGCACCGCTGGGTGATGGCCGAGGTGCCTTCGGTGGTGCACTGGCTGCCCGAGTACGTCGGAATGGGCATCGACGGGGTGTCGATCGGCAGCAACGACCTCACCCAGTTGATGCTCGGGGTGGACCGCGACTCCGACCTGTGCGCCGAACTCTACGACGAGTCCGATGCCGCGGTGCTCGACGCCATCGGCCGGATCATCGGCACTGCGCGACGGCTGGGTATCACCGCGTCGCTGTGCGGTCAGGCGCCCTCGAGCCGGCCGGACTTCGCCGAACACCTTGTGCGGATGGGCATCACGTCGATCTCGGTCACCCCGGACGTGGCGCAGAAGACCCGGCGCAACGTCGCGGCCGCCGAACGCCGCCTACTGCTGGAGTCGGCGCGAGCCCATGACGGCCACCGCGCATGACCTGTCGCTGAGCGTTCCGGCGGTTGCCGCCGCGCCGGTGCAGGCGCTGCTGAGCGATCTCGGCACCACCGCGTCGGGGCTCAGTTCGGCCGAGGCCGAGGCCAGGCTGGCCCGCAACGGGCCGAATTCGGTTCGCACCCATCGGGTCAGCGCCGTCGCGGTGCTGCGCCGCCAGCTCAACAATGCCGTGCTGGCGCTGCTCGCGCTCACCGCGGCGGTGTCGTTCTTTCTCGGAGACTCCACCCAGGCCATCATCATCGGGATCATCCTGGTGGTCAGCGTCGGTCTGGGGTTCGTCAACGAGTACCGCGCCGAACGGGCCAGCGCCGCACTGCATTCCCGGGTGCATCACAGCGCCCTGGTATGCCGCGACGGGTCCTTCGTCAAACTCGACGTCAACGATCTGGTGGTCGGCGACGTGATCCGGCTGACGCTGGGCGAACTCGTGCCCGCCGACGTCCGGCTGCTCGAGGTCACCGGCCTGGAATGCAACGAGAGCATCCTCACCGGCGAGTCCACGCCCGCGGTGAAGTCGGCGCGGCCCACCGCACCCGGGCCGGCGCTGGCCGACGCCGACGACCTCGCGTTCATGGGCACCGTGGTCAGCGCAGGCGAGGCCACCGCGGTGGTCTACGCCACCGGTCGCGACGCGCAGTTCGGCAGCATCGCCGCCGGACTCGGTGAACGCCAGCCCGAGACCGACTTCCAGATCGGCCTGCGGCGGTTCTCCTATCTGCTGCTGCAGGTGGCCGTCGCGCTGACCGTGCTGATCCTGGTCACCAACCTGCTGCTGCGCCGGCCGGTGATCGACTCGGTGCTGTTCGCCCTGGCGATCGCGGTGGGCATCACCCCGCAACTGCTGCCGGCGGTGGTCAGCACCAGCCTGGCCACCGGGTCACGGCAACTGGCCCGGCAGCGGGTGCTGGTCAAGCGACTGGTCTGTATCGAGGACCTCGGCGACATCGACATCCTGGTCACCGACAAGACCGGCACGCTGACCGAGGGGCGGGTCACGCTGATCGAGGCGCTCGACCCGGCCGGGGCGCCGTCGGACCGGGTGCTGCGGGCAGGCCTGCTGGCCACCGACGTCGATCCGGCGACCGGGGGAGCCAGCGGCAATCCGCTCGACTCGGCGCTGTGGGAGTCGCGGGCGCGCCGGGACGTCGACATCAGCGCGGCCCGGCGCGTCGCCGAACTTCCCTTCGACCACGTCCGCCGTGCCACCTCGGCACTGGTCGACGACGACGGCGGGCGGTTGCTGATCGTCAAGGGCGCCCCCGAACAGGTGCTGCAGCAGTGCGACGGCGCCGGCGGTACGGAGTTGCTTGACACCCTCTTCGCACAGGGGCGGCGGGTGGTCGCCGTGGCCAGCCGGCCCGCACCCGCCCTGACCGCCATCACCGCCGAGGACGAGACCGGGCTGACTCTCGACGGATTCCTGGTGTTCGCCGACCCGCCCAAGCAGGCGGCCCGTGACTCGCTGGCGCAGTTGGCCGAACTCGGTATCGAGGTCAAGGTGGCCACCGGGGACAACCCCCAGGTGGCCGAAAAGGTCTGTGCCGAACTGGGTTTGGTGTCCAGGGGCACCGTCACCGGTGCGCAGCTGACCGATCTCGACGGCGCCGCCTTCGAGGTGGCCGCGCAGAACGCGACGGTGTTCGCCCGGATCTCACCTGAGCAGAAGGCCAGGCTGATCAGCGTGCTGCGGCGCACCGGCCGGTCGGTCGGCTTCCTCGGTGACGGCGTCAACGACGCGCTGGCCCTGCACTCGGCCGACGTCGGTATCTCGGTGGACACCGCCACCGACGTCGCCAAGGACGCCGCCGACGTGGTGCTGCTGGAGAAGGACCTCGGGGTGCTGGCCACCGGTGTCGCGGAGGGACGGCGGATCTTCGCCAACACCATCAAATACGTGCTGATGGGAACGTCGAGCAACTTCGGCAACATGTTCTCCGCCGCCGCGGCCTCGGCCGTGCTGCCCTTCCTGCCGATGCTGCCCGGCCAGATCCTGCTCAACAACCTGCTGTACGACACCTCGCAACTGGCCATCCCCACCGACCGGGTCGACCCCGAGCAACTGCACGCGCCGTCGCACTGGAACATCGCCTTCATCCGCCGGTTCATGCTGACCTTCGGCCCGATCAGTTCGTTGTTAGTCTTCCTCACCTTCGGGCTGATGCTGGGTGTCCTGCACGCCGGCGCGACGGAGTTCCGCACCGGCTGGTTCGTGGAGTCGCTGGCCACCCAGACGCTGATCATCTTCGCCATCCGCACCCGCCGCGTCCCGTTCTTCCGCAGCCGGCCGGGCGGGCTGCTCACCGCGACCACCCTGTCGGTGATCGCGATCGGGATCGCGCTGACCCTCTCACCGCTGGCAGCGACGCTGGGCTTCACCCCGCTGCCGTGGCAGTTCTTCTCTGCGCTGGCGTTGTTCGTGGTCGCCTACCTGGTGCTGGTGGAGGTCACCAAGAGGGTGTTCTACGCCGAACCGGTGCGCCCGGCCGGCCCGGTGGCGCGCACCCGCGGCCGCGAACACCGCATCGGCCGGCGGGCGGCCAGATTTAGCCACGGCGGCCGGCCGGCAAAGGGCTGAAGGATGTTACTGTGCGCCGACGAAGGGGGTGGCTATGGCAGATCTGCGGTGCGGGACTGTGCTGGCAGCCGGGCTCTTCGCGCTGGGAATCGCCCTCGGCGCGCCCGGCGTCGCTGCTGCCGACCCCGGTCCGGCCGCGGGCTCATCGGCCGGCGCCGCCCGCGATCAAGCCCCGCGCCGGGAGGTCGCCTCGGCCCGTCGCGGCCCGCGGATCCCGATTCCCGCCACCGCATCCCCGTCGGCGTTGAAGACCGCAGCCCGGGGCGGCGGCCCGTTCCGGCGATCGGGACTGTTCAACCGGGCGCCGACCCTCGCCGCGCACGGTCCGGGCAACCACCTGCCCACCGGCCAGATCTGGGATTACATCCGCGCCTCGGACCCCGAGGGCGACCCGATCAGGTACAGCCTGGACCAGGCGCCTCGGTACGGCACCGTGTCCGTCAGCGCCGACGGCTTCTACACCTACACGCCGGGCGCCGGCTTCAGCGGCGCCGACACCTTCACCATCGGCGCGGAGGACGCCCGCCGTCGCCTCGCGGTGTTCAACCGCGGCCGGCACACCCAGGTCGACGTAACCGTGCGGTCCGGCCCCGCTGACGGTGTCGTGGTGGACGGTTTCGACGGCGCCGCCGGCGCGCGCCCGTATGACGGGCTGTGGAGCTACGAACTCGGCAACGGCGTCGGCGAGGGCCTGCAGACCTACACCGATGCGCTCGACAACGTCCGCCTCGACGGTCAGGGGCACCTTGTCATCGAGGCCCGGCCCGCCTCGAACGGCGGCTACACATCCGGCTTCCTGGATACCAAAGGCAAGCTGGACATGATGTACGGCACCATGACGGCACGGATCAAATTCCCTGCTGGACAGGGGATCTGGCCCGCCTTCTGGATGCTGGGTTCGACGTTCTCACGTGCTACCTGGAACGCCCCGGACAGGACCGGCTGGCCCGGCTGCGGCGGGATCGACGTCATGGAATTCGCCAGCGGCGCCGGCACCTACCACGCGGCGCTGCACGGCCCGCAGGGCGCCCTCGACTACTACAAGGGCTCGAGCACACCCTGGCGGGTGGTCGGGGTCTCGGGTCCGGCTTCCGGCATCGTCGGGCCGGCTGATTTGAGCGCCGACTTCCACGACTACTGGGTCACCCGGGAGCCCGACCTCATCATCATCGGTATCGACGAGCACGTCATCGGAACCTTCAGTCCGGCTTCGCTGCCGCCGGGCGCCGAGTGGGTGTTCAACGAACCGATGTTCGCTTTGCTGAACGTCGCTGTCGGGGGACCGTGGCCGGGCCCGCCCGACGCCACCACGCCATGGCCGGCCACCATGCTGGTCGACTCGTTCAGGTTCGTTCCGAAAGGCCCGGTTCGTTAGCGACCGCCGGGGGACCCCTCGCCTACGCTCGACCCATGACCCGGTTCGGTCGTGACATCTGCCGCCGCCAGATGCTGAAGCTCGCCGCGGCGGCACCGGCGGCCGCGGGCCTGGGCGCGCTGACCGCGCCGACGTCGGCGCCCACCGCCTCGGCCGACTCGCTGGGGCTGCTGTTCGACTACGCCGCCGGCGTGCTCAGCGCCGCCGACATCAAGGCCGCCGGCGGGGTCGGCGCC
>JAPOHV010000204.1 GCA_029979305.1 Mycobacteriaceae bacterium
ATCTGGCCATGGGTGGCGCCGCCGGTTATCCGCCGCAGGTATTCCGGCCAGTCCTCCGCCGACGGTGTCACGTCCGGCGACTCGCCGGCACGTAGGGACCGTAGGATTCCAGGTCGATCAGGCGCAGCGCCCATACGGCAAGCCTGCCTCCGGCCGACTGAAAGCTGATGCGTAGTCGACTACTTATATTTCGCCGCTGACGAGTCGGCCGAGTTCGATCCGGTTACCCAGGCCCAGTTTGGAGCAGGCCCGGTAGATATGACCCTCGACGGTGCGCACCGAGACGGTGAGCGCGTCGGCGATCTGCCGGTTCGACAGTCCCTGGCCGATCAGGCCGGCAATCTCGCGCTCCCGGTTGCTCAGAGGCAGAGGCGTGGCAGCGGCCCGGGTGGCCGGGGTGCTCGCTGCGCTCTCGGCGATGAGCCGGTTGACGCGCTCACTGGCATTGAGCCGCGCGCCTCGGCGTTTCTGCCCGGCGAATGCCAGCGACGCCTGAGCGGCGCTGTCCGCGGCGGCGATGCGATCGCCCATTTGTTCAAAATCCGCGGAGACCGCCAACAGACGTTCGCCGTCGCCGGTGGCCAGCGCAGCCGCCCAACGGGCGACCAGGCCCGCCCGCGGGCCTTCCACGATGTGGGCGAGTTCGGCCGGTCGACTGCCGTGGCGATGCTCGCCGAAGCTCAACGCCGCCTGCAGGCAGAGCATCTCTCGCGAGTTCTGGCCGCGGGCACGCGCGATATCGGCCCCGCTGCGCGCCAGTGCGACGGCCTCAGACGTAAGTCCGCGGGCAGCCGCGACCCAGGCCTCGGAGCACAGCCGTGCGGGCTCGAAGAAGTCGAAGGCGGGGTGACGGCTGCGGTGCATCCCGGCTTGCGCCTCAAGGGCCTCATCGACCCGGCCGGCCTGGGCAAGGGCCTGGGTGTAGGGCACCCAGAGCACATAGCCGAGCCAGCGTGTCTCACCGAGGTTCTCCACCGCGGAGACGGCTGTTCGGAGTCGCTCGACAGCGGTGGCGATCTCGCCCTGGGCTGCAGCGGCGAGCCCCTCGATGGCGGTGGCCACGATGTGTGGCACCCGGGGCACGTCGGCCCATCTCCGTGCGGCCTCCACGGCGAGCGCGCGGACCTCCGGGAGATGACCCATCGTAGCCAGCGCTTCGGCGTACATCAGGTTCAGGCCGACTGCTTGTGCCGCGGCCTGGGGTGAGTCTGCGGCGAGCCGGTTCCCCTCGTCGAGGATCTCCGTCGCCGCTTTCATGCGCCCCAGGTCGCCGAGTGCGAGCACCAACCCGGTGGCCATGAACATCGCCGGCAGGGCGCTCACCATGGCCCGATTGACCTCCTCGGAGAGTTGCACGGCTTCGGCCGGCCGGGCGGCCGTCGCCAGCTGCGCCACTCGCGAAGCCTGCAACGTCGGGATGAGGGCCTCGGGTGCGCTTTCCAGAGCGTCGTCGATGATCTGCCAGGACTCCTCGGGGCGGCCACGCGCGAACAGTGCGTTCGAGCCGCGCAGGACCGCCGCGACCGCCGACACCTCGGGGGAGTCCGACACGGCCAGCACATCGAGGATCGCCTCGGCCTCATCGGTCCTCGCGAGCCGGGTGAGTGTCATGGCGTGCAGGAGTTGCGCCTGGATGCCGGCGCCGGTGTCGGCGGCGGCGCGGGCGAGCTGTTCGGTGAGGACCAGATCGAGGCGCATCAAGGCGGTCAGCGCCCCCTGGTGGAAGACGTCGGGATCGGGCGGCAGATCGGAGTCCAGCCGGAGCAGCGCCAGCCGCACCGGATCAGGCGCGGGTGCGGTGGACGCCGGGTCGAGCATCGCGGAGACGACGCGCCCGCGCGTGCGTGCGGCCCGCACCGATCCCAGACGGCTGCGACGGGCCTCGCCGTACAGGGGGTGGCCGAGCCGGACGACGCCGCCGGTCGCGGTGCGGGACACGGAAATCAAGGTGCGCTGTTCGGCGTCCTCTATCGCCTCGGTGCCGACCAGCGCGGTGAGGTGGCCGATGTCCAGTGGCTCAGCCAGGGCGACGATGTCGAGGATCTCCAGCAGCGGTTCGGGTGCCGCACCCATGGTGAGGTCGACCAGTTCGGCCAATGTGGGCGAGACGGCGAACTCGCCGTTCCACATCCACCGACCATCGGCGACGCGCAGCCGGCCCGCTTCGAGTTCCTGACTGATGAGTTCCCGAAGGAACAGCACGTTGCCGCGGGTCAATTCCCATGTGCGGGTGGCCGTGTCGGTGTAGACGGGGCCACCGAGAGCCGCCCTGAGCAGATCGTCGTACTGCGGACGGGACAGTGGCTCCACATCCAACCGGCGTAGGTAGCCGTCCTTCCACAGCGTGCTGACCGCGTCGGCCGCGGGCGTCCCGGTCCGCACCGTCGCGATGACGACGGCTGTCGCGCGGCGCGCCACTTGCTGCAGGACGAACAGTGACTGTTCGTCGAGAAGGTGAACATCGTCGGCGACGACAAGAACCCGGCCGCCGGACCGGGATTCGGTCAGCGCCGCGATGACGGCCGCGACAGCATTCACGGGCTGGGTGGCGCTGTGGTCGATCCACTGCGCGAAGGCTCCGAGCGGGATTCCCTGGGCCGCCGACGTCCCGGCAATCGACCGGACCGTCCAGCCGCGTTCGGCGGCGGAGGCGGCCGCTTCGCGGGCAAGGCGGGTCTTGCCGACCCCCGGCCCACCGGCGATGATCAGGCTCGTGCCGTCACCGTCGAGAACATCGGAGACGGCCTTCAGTTCCTCCGAGCGACCCGTCAGCGGCCAGTCCCCCACGGACGGAATATTAGTGATCAGCAGCAGCCGCGATGCGTCTTTGTCGACAGGTGCGCATGCGTGGCCGTATCGGCGCCGCCCACCGCGGCGACGAAGGCGTCGAGGTCCACCCGCTCGCCGCCCAGCCAGGTCCCTCTCACCGTGGCGCTCTCGGCGAGCGTGGCCGGATCCATCGAGTAGGGGTCGGCGGCGAGTTCGGTGAAGTCGGCCAGCTTGCCGGGGGAGATGGAGCCGACCAGGGCGTCGCGGTGCAGGGTGCGGGCGGCGTCGATGGTGTGGGCGCGCAGCGCCCGGTCGAGGGGCATGGTCTGCTCGGGCGCGTGCACCGCACCGGACCGGGTGCGCCGGGTGACGGCGGTCGCGATGTTGAGGATCGGCGACGGCGGCGACACCGACCCGTCGTTGTGGAACGACACCACCGCCCCGGAGGCCGCGGCGTCACCGAAGGACTGCCACGGTGCGCCGTGCGCGGGGTCGAACATCTGCCCGTCCAGCAGATCGCCCCAGTAGTAGTACTGGAACGGCGCCAGGGAGATGTGGACGCCGAGCGCGGCCGCACGGTCGAAGTGCCGGCGGGTGCCCGCCCCGAGATGCTCCAGGCGCCAGCGGTGGTCACTGCCGAGCAGCTTGTGTTTACGCAGAGCGCCCTCGTAGGCGTCCAGTGCCAGGTCGATGGCGAGGTCGCCGTTGGAGTGGAAGGCCATCTGCCAGCCCGACGGGGCGGCTTTGTCGAGTACGGCGTCGAGCTGCTCGCGGGAGTAGTTCATCGACCGCGTGCCCCCGGCCGTCGCGGGGTCGATACCGGCCCGCCGGGTCGCCTCGGTGTCCAGATACGGAAAGGAGATCCCGATGTTGCCGACCCAGGGTGATCCGTCCGTCCACAGTTTGACGCCCTGTTTGATCAGCCAGTCGTCGCCGGCCGCGAACGACAGGGGCTCGGTGTAGGTGTCGCTGGTGGAGACCTCGAACATGCTGATCCGCAGCGGGCAGGACGGTGCGGCCGCCAGCGCCTCGTAACCGGCCTTGAGGTTGAGGTCGAACGTCATATCGGAGGTGGAGGTGTAACCGGCCTGCGCCATGCTCGCGTAGTAGCGCGCCCCCGCCAGCAGCGGGTTGCCGAGCTTGGCCATGATGTCGCCGATCACGTCGAACAGCACCGGCAACTCGAAACCCTGCCCGTTGAGGCTGCCGTCGGGGTTGCGCCCGAAGTGCCCGCCTACCGGATCCTGCGGAGCGTGGACGTCCCAGCCCTTGGTCTTCATCAACGCGGTGTTGAAGTACACGCCGTGGCCGGAGTTGTCGGCGATCGCGACCACGCGGTCGCCGAAGATGCGGTCGAGTTCATCGGCCTTGGG
>JAPOHV010000176.1 GCA_029979305.1 Mycobacteriaceae bacterium
CGAGCTGGTGGTGTGCCAGTACACCGATCTTGCCCTCGCTCACGCCCGCGCGCTGGCGGCCTGCGACGCCGACGCGCTGGGTGCGGCGGCACAGCGGCTTTCCGCCGCCGGGTTCCACGGGGCCGCGGCCGACGCCGAACGGCAGGCCCGGGAGGGCGCCTGCCGGGCCGGCTAGCCGCCGAGGTAGCGGCGCAGCACCGCGGTGACTGTGGCGATCTGGGCGACCGAGACCCACTCGTCGCGCCGGTGCGCCAGGTTCGGGTCGCCGGGCCCGTAGTTGACCGCGGGGATGCCCAGGGCGGCGAACCTCGCCACATCGGTCCAACCGAACTTGGCCCGCACCATCCCGTCGGCGGCGTCCACCAGTGCCGCCGCAGCCGGATGGTGCAATCCCGGCAGCGCGCCGGCGGCCACATCGGTCTGCTCCAGTTCCACCTGCAGGCCGTCGAACACCTCGCGGACATGGGCGAGCGCGGCGTCGGTGCCACGGTCCGGGGCGAACCGGAAGTTCACCGTCACCGCGGCGGCGTCGGGGATCACGTTGCCGGCTACTCCCCCGTCGACCCGGACCGCCGACAGTCCCTCCCGGTAGGTGCACCCGTCGATGTCCACGACGCGGCCCTGGTAGGCCGCTAGCCGGTCGAGCACCGGAGCGAGCCGATGAATCGCGTTGTCGCCCAACCACGACCGTGCCGAATGGGCGCGGGTGCCGGTCGTGGAGACGACGGCCCGCAGCGTGCCCTGGCAGCCGGCCTCGATGTAGCCGCCGGACGGCTCACCGAGGATGGCGACGTCGCCGCGCAACCAGTCGGGGAGTTCGCGTTCGATGCGTCCCAGCCCGTTGGCGGATGACTCGATCTCCTCGCAGTCGTAGAGGATCAGTGTGACGTCGTGAACCGGTTCGGCGACGGTCGCCGCCAGGTGCAGGAACACCGCGTCGCCGGACTTCATGTCCGATGCCCCGCAGCCGTATATGTGGTCGGCGTCGCGGCGGGCGGGGACGTTGCCGGCGATCGGCACGGTGTCGAGGTGGCCGGCCAGGATCACCCTCGACGGGCGGCCCAGGTCGGTGCGGGCCAGCACCGCGTCGCCGTTGCGGATCACCCGGTAGCCGGTCTGCTCGCGCAGCGCCGCCTCGACCTCGTCGGCGATCCGGCGTTCGTCGCGCGATTCGCTCGGGATGTCGATCAGTGCGGCCGTGAGCAGATCGGGGTCGGAGCGCAGATCCAGCACAACTGACCAGGCTAGCGGTCGGCCGGCGGGGCAGGCCGCATCGACTACGGTGTCCACCGTGACTTCTGCTGCGGGCTTCGGACTGGCCACCATCGCCGAGGACGGCACCGTGCTCGACGCCTGGTTCCCCGAGCCTGAACTGGGCGCCTACAGCCCGTCGGGAACCACCCGGATCGCGCCCGGCGACGCTGCCGAAGACCTTGCCGCACTGTCGGGCCCCGACCCCGATCGCGGCGTGGAGATCGTGCCGATCCGCACCGTGACGGTGCTGGCCGACAAGCCGGCCGACGCCTACGACGCATACCTGCGTCTGCACCTGATCTCGCACCGCCTGGTCGAGCCGCACGGCCTCAACCTCGACGGCGTCTTCGGCTCGCTGACCAATGTGGTCTGGACCAACTACTGACCCTGCCGCATCGAGGGTTTCGAGCAGGTGCGGTTGCGGCTGCGCCGCCGCGGCCCGGTCACGGTGTACGGGGTGGACAAGTTCCCCCGGATGGTCGACTACGTGGTGCCCACCGGGGTGCGCATCGCCGACGCCGACCGGGTTCGCCTCGGCGCGCATCTCGCGCCGGGCACCACCGTCATGCACGAGGGCTTCGTCAACTTCAACGCCGGCACGCTGGGCGCCTCCATGGTGGAGGGCCGGATCTCGGCGGGTGTTGTGGTGGGCGACGGCTCCGACGTCGGCGGCGGCGCCTCGATCATGGGCACGCTGTCCGGCGGCGGCACCGAGGTGATCTCCGTCGGCCGGCGCTGCCTGCTGGGGGCCAACTCCGGCCTGGGCATCTCCCTCGGCGACGACTGCGTGGTCGAAGCCGGCCTCTACCTGACCGCCGGCACCAAGGTCATGATGGCTGACGGCGCCACGGTCAAGGCCCGCGCTCTCTCCGGGGCGAACAACCTTCTGTTCCGGCGCAATTCGATGACCGGCGCGGTGGAGGTGGTGTCCCGCGACGGCAGCGGCATCACGCTCAATGAGGCGCTGCACGCCAACTGAGGCTCAGCGGCCCCGGCTCTGCCCCGCGAGCGTGCGGTTTCGTACAGGACACGCCGGTAGGTACGCACAAATCCGCACACTCGCGCCGAGTTCGGCCCGGTTAACCGGCGGCCAGCACGCAGAACTCGTTGCCCTCGGGGTCGGCCAGCACCACCCAGCTCTGCTCGCCCTGACCGATGTCGACGTGGCGAGCACCGAGCCCGATCAGCCGGTCCACCTCGAGTCGCTGGTCGGCAGGGGTGAAATCGAAATGCATCCGATTCTTGATCCGCTTGGCCTCCGGCACCGGCAGGAACAGCCAGTCCGGCCCGTCGCCCTCCGGTGCGCGCAGCAGCCACTCCCCGTCGTCCTCGGCCGGTTCCGCCGGCCAGCCCAGCGCCCGTGCCCACCAGGCCGCCAGCGCGCCCGCGTCGGCACTGTCGATGCAGATCTCGGTGAACCTCAGTCCCATGACAGCAGCTCCTTCTTGAGCACCTTGCCCATCGCATTGCGGGGCAGGGAGTCCACGACGCGCACCTCACGCGGCCGCTTGTGCACCGAAAGCTGCTGCGCCACGTACTCGATGAGCTCGGCCGACCGTGCGTCGCCGACGATGAACGCGACGATCCGCTGGCCAAGGTCGGCGTCGGGCAACCCGACCACGGCGACCTCGGCCACCCCGGGGTGGCCAAGCAGCGCGGTCTCGATCTCGCCCGCGCCGATCCGGTACCCGCCGGACTTGATCAGGTCCACCGATTCCCGGCCGACGATGCGGTGCATGCCGTCCGGCCCGATGACGGCGGCATCGCCGGTGCGGTACCAGCCGTCTCCGGTAAACGAGTCCGCCGTCGCATCCGGCCGGTTGAGATAGCCCTCGAAGATCGTCGGTGTCGAGACCTGAAGGCTGCCAATGGTTTCCCCGTCGTGGGGTATCGGTGAGCCGTCATCGGCGGCCAGCCTGGTCCGCATTCCCTGCAACGGCAGGCCGACCCACCCGGGCCGTCGCTCGCCGTCGGCCCGGGAACTCACCGTGATGAGGGTCTCGGTGCAGCCGTACCGTTCGACGGGGGCGTGCCCGGTCAGTTCGGCCAGCCGGTCGAACACCGGCACCGGTAGCGCGGCGCTGCCGGAGACCAGCAGGCGCGCCGACGACAGCGCCCGGGCCGATGCCGGGTCTGCAACGAGCCGCGACCACACCGTGGGCACCCCGAAGTAGAGGCTGCCTCCGGCGGCCGCGTAGGCCTGCGGTGTCGGTTTGCCGGTGTGAATGAAGCGGTTGCCCACCCGCAGCGAGCCGAGCAGCCCGAGCACCAGGCCGTGGACGTGGAACAGCGGAAGCCCGTGCACCAGGGTGTCCTCGGCGGTCCACTGCCAGGCCTGCGCCAGCGCATCGAGGTCGGCGGCGACGGCACCGCGGCTGAGCACGGCGCCTTTGGGCGGCCCGGTGGTGCCCGAGGTGTAGATCACCATGGCCGGTCGCCGTGGGTCCGGTTCGGGATAGCGGTGCCAGGAACGGGCATGCAGCCGCACCGGGACGTGCGGCAGGCCGGCCGGGTCGTCGGGTGTCTCGCCGAGCCAGGCCTGGGCGCCGGAGTCGGTCAGGATGTGGGCCTGCTCGGCGGCCCCGACGTCGGCCGGGACCGGGACGAACGGCACCCCGGCGATCAGACAGCCGGTGATCGCCAGCACCGTGGTGGCGCTCGGCGTGGCCAGGACCGCGACCCGGGAGGCGCCACCGACCCGCTCGGCCACCGAGGTCGCCGCACCGACCAGGTCGCTGCGCGAGAGGGTGGCGCCGTCGATGCGGACCGCGTCGGCGATATCGGCCCCGGCGGCCACCGCGGCGGGATTCAGCGAGGCCAGCAGCACCACGCGAGGCTACCCCGACACAGGCACTGTTGCAGATGCGACGGGTGGGGTTTACCCGGGATTACCCTCGGCTTATGGACTGGTCAGAGCGCCTGACCGGCAGCCGCAGACCGGCCGCAGCCCTGCTGTCGGCGGTAGCGGTCATGCTGGGCGCGCTGGTCTGCCCGCCGGCGGCCCGGGCCCAGCCCAAGCCCTGGGAGGGCAGGTACCAGATGACGACCTTCGCCTCGCAGAAGGCCGGCACCAGTCCCGCCGGCCGCCAACGCGAGGACGACTTCGGGGCGGTGTTCACACTGGCCACCGAATGCTCGGTGCGCACCTGTACGGCGAGCGTCGTCGACGGCCCACGGCCCGGCAATCCGACGGTGCCGTGGCCGCCCCGCTACACCTGGAACGGCTCGGCCTGGACGTCCAGCTACGACTGGATGTGGGACTGCCTGCTCGGCCCGGGCGACCAGAAGCAGTGGGCCCGGGCCACCTCGTTCGTGTACTACCAGCCCCAGCCCGACGGCTCGCTCAAGGGCAGCTGGCACACCGACATCGCCGACGGGGCCTGCCGGGGCAGCGTGGTCATGCCGGTCGCAGCGCTACCCGCATGATCGCCGGCCGGTCTGCTGTCGCGTCCAGTAGCCTGACGCGTCGAGTAACACTGTGATCTTCGTTACCGATGAGACAGCTGTCATGACCATTTTCGGCGGTTAAAGGGGCCACCATGAAGGCTTTCGGTCGTGTTCTGGTGGCGTTGGTCGCCGTGCTGGCGGGGCTGGTTGCCATGCCGGGCACCGCCTCGGCGGTGCTGGACAACCAGATGAGCCTGGTCGACGGTGGCGGGCGCACGCTGACCGTGCAGCAGTGGGACACCTACCTCGACGGGGTCTACCCGCTGGACCGCAACCGGCTGACCCGCGAGTGGTTCCACTCCGGGCGGGCCAAGTACACCGTGGCCGGCCCCGACGCCGACAAGTTCGAGGGCACCCTGGAACTGGGCTACCAGGTCGGCTTCCCGTGGTCGCTGGGCGTGGGCATCAACTTCAGCTACACCACTCCCAACATCCTGCTCGACGACGTGAGCATCTCCCCGCTGGCGTTCAACCCGCTGGGCTCGGTGATCACCCCCAACCTGTTCCCCGTCGCCTCGATCACCTCCGACCTGGGCAACGGCCCGGGCATCCAGGAGGTCGCCACCTTCTCCATCGACGTCGCCGGCCCCGAGGGCGCCGTCGCGGTCTCCAACGCCCACGGCACCGTCACCGGCGCCGCCGGCGGCGTGCTGCTGCGCCCCTTCGCCCGGCTGATCTCCAAAATCGGCGACAGCGTCACCACCTACGGCGAACCCTGGAACATGAACTAGACCCTCG
>JAPOHV010000245.1 GCA_029979305.1 Mycobacteriaceae bacterium
ACCTCCCACGCCAGGAGAGCCGCCGCAGCACTGGGCGGCGTGCTCGTCGTCGCCGCGGCACTCGCCGGGTGCAGCAGCACCGTCGACGGGGTGGCGATATGCCCGGGCTGCACGGGCGGCGTCGAACCGGAGTTCCCCAGCGCGCCGACCCAGACGCCCGTGGAACAGGGCACCAGCGTCCTGGAACCCAACGCCGCCGGATACGTCTACATCGAGACCATGTCAGGGTTGACCCGCTGCCAGATCTCCGCCGACACCGTCGGGTGCGAATCAGCCTTCACCGATTCGCCGGTCATCGACGGTGAGCCCGCCAACGGCGTGGAGGTCTCCGCGGACGGCGACAACCGCTGGGTGCTCGGCAACCTCGGCGCCATGCCCACCGTCACCATCGAGTACGCCACCTACTACGCGCTCGGCTGGACCATCGAGGCCGGCAGCGACGGCACCCGGTTCACCAACGACGACACCGGGCGAGGCATGTTCGTCAGCACCGAACGGGTAGATTTCTTCTGAGCCCGCACCCGGCGCTGTCCTAGGCTGGCAACGTGGACTTCCGCGTATTCTGTGAACCCCAGCAGGGTGCCTCCTACACCGACCAGCTCGCGGTCGCGAAAGCCGCTGAGGCACTCGGCTTTTCGGCATTCTTCCGCTCTGACCACTACCTGGCCATGAGTGGCGACGGCCTGCCGGGACCGAGCGACTCGTGGGTCACCCTGGCCGGCATCGCCAGGGAGACCCGCACCATCCGGCTGGGCACACTGGTCACCTCGGCGACGTTTCGCTACCCGGGTCCGCTCGCGATCTCGGTCGCCGAGGTGGACGAGATGAGCGGAGGGCGGGTGGAGTTCGGCATCGGCGCGGGATGGTTCGAGGCCGAACACCGCGCCTACGCGATCCCCTTCCCCGGTCTGGGCGAACGATTCGATCGGCTCACCGAACAGCTGGAGATCATCACCGGTCTCTGGAACACACCGGTGGGCCGGACCTTCGACTACGCCGGCGCCCATTACTCGATCGCGGACTCACCGGCCCTGCCCAAACCGGCCCAGCGCCCCCATCCGCCGATCCTCATCGGCGGCGGCGGAGCCAAGCGCACGCCGGCACTGGCCGCGCGCTTCGCCGACGAGTTCAATCTGGCTTTCCCCACCCTGGAGTTCACCGGACTGCAGATCGGCCGGGTCCGCCGGGCCTGCGAAGCCGCCGGGCGATCCCCCGATGACCTCGTCTACTCGGCGGCCTTCGTGGTGTGCGCCGGCAAGGACGACGCCGAGATCGCACGAAGGGCGGCTGCGATCGGCCGGTCCGTCGACGAACTGCGATCCAACTCGCCGCTCGTCGGCACCCCGGCCGAGATCATCGACCGGCTGGGCGCTTTCGCCGAGGCCGGTGTTCAACGCGTGTACCTCCAACTGCTCGATCTCTCCGATCTCGACCACCTCGAGGTGTTCGCGCGCTCGGTCATGTCGCAGGTGTAGACACAGCTATCGGGGATTAGGGTTTCGCCTGTGGCGCCCACCGGTCCTGAGGACGAGTACCCCGACAGCGACCCAACGCAGTACGCCAACTTCGGCGGCACCGCGGGGGCGGATGACCCCACCGGTCTGGCGCCGACCGCCTGGGCCACCAGCGCCGCCTCCGGCGACTCGCCATCGGCGACACACCGGGCACTGGCCTGGTCGCAGGATGACGACGCGGCAGGCGAACCCGTGCCCTACACCGGAGCGGACTACACCGTGCCGCCGGCCACCGACCAGCGGCCGACGGAGGTGCTCGGCAACGACCACGACACCGTCCTCGTCGCGGCGGCGGCACCCTGGTACCGACGGCCACCCCTGCTGTTCGGCATCGCGGCGGCA
>JAPOHV010000241.1 GCA_029979305.1 Mycobacteriaceae bacterium
ACGTGGTCGAGGTGGTCGACGTGGTCGAGGTGGTCGACGTGGTCGAGGTGGTCGAGGTGGTCGAGGTGGTCGACGTGGTCGACGAGGTCGAGGTCGGCGTGGTCGGCTTCGGCTTGGTCACGTTGCGCAGCGCGTTCTGCAGACCCCTGTTGTTGGGCTTGAGCTGCACCAAAGCGCCCAGGATGCCGGCGGCGCCGCCGCCGCTCTTGGCGATGGCCGAGATGGTCTGACCCTGGTTGGCCGGCTTGGTGCCCGCGGTGGCGGTAGTGCTGGTGCCCGCGCCGGCGCTGGCGCTGGTGCCTGCACCGTTGCCGTTCGCGTTACCGTTTCCGTTGCCCTTGCCTGGCTTGGCACCGGCCATCGGCGCGGTGGCGATTGCGACTGCGGCCAGAGTTGCCGTTGCGATCTTCCAGTTCACTGTGAGTACTCCCCATTGTGCGCTTCCGGACGACCGATTGATCGACCTTCACGGGTGACGTTAACAGAGTGCTCGGACCGACAGCAAACTTTTTGAGGGGACTTAAGTCAGCATTTAAGTGGGCATATAGTTCGATTCGCCGACTGCGCAGTTACTCGCCTGGATATCCGGGGTGGGCGACGGCCAGCCGGGTGCCGACCACCGCACGCAGCCCGGCCAGCAACTCTTCGGCGCGTCCGTCGAGTTTGCCAGCGCGGATGGCGGCGGCCAGGGCCTGCTCATCGGGGTACCCCAGCGCCGCGATCGCCGAGAGGGCGGCCTGCTGGCCGGTGTCCAGCAACTCGCGTTCGACGATCCGCAGGGCGTTGGCGGCCACCAGGGCGTGGAAGTTGACCGCCCCGGTGGTGGCGGCCCTGACCTCACCCTCGAGGAACTCCGCGACGGCGGCGACCAGTTCGGCGGCGGTGGGCCGGCCGTTGAGGCCGGTCATGAGGCGGGCTCCAGCGGGCCGCGTTCCAGCAGATCCGGCTGCAGCAGGTCGAGGATGTCCCATTCGTTCTCGCACACCCGCCGTCCGATCGCGGCCAGTTCCACCGAGCGGGTCTGCCCGGACAGGTGCCGCTCGGCCTGATACCGGCAGATGATGCCCCACTTCAGCGTTCCCAGCACCAGCCACCAGCGCAGCGCGTCGCGGTCGACGGCCGCGCCGCCGGCCTGCTCGTAGGCCGCGACGAACTCCTCGATGGTGCCCAGGCCGCCGGCGGCCATGCTCGCCGGTGCGCCGAAGCGCCAGGCGCGCACGCAGAACCAGGCCAGGTCCTCGTGCATGTCGCCGATGTGGACGGCCTCCCAGTCCAGTACCGCCGCCAACCGCGAACCGTCGACGATGAGGTTGCCCATCCGGAAGTCGCCGTGGGTGAGCGTTCGCGGACCCGGATCGGGCCGGTTGGCGGCCAGCCAGCGCAATGCCCACTCGAAGGTGGCGGTGGTGTCGGGCAGGTCGTCGAGGCGCTGACGCCATTCGGTCAGCTCGTCGCGTTCGACGAGTTCGGGGGCGTCGGTGCGGGCCCGGTGGATGGCGGCAAGCGCCGCGCCGCACTGCTTGAGCAGCTGCGCGCGGCCCCCCTTGTCCGCTGAGGCGTCGAGCCCGCGCTGGATCTTGCGGACGATCGTCTCGCCGGCGATCTCGTCACAGATGAGAAACGGGTTCCCCAGTGCGGCAGGCGAATTCGACGCGATAAGGATGTGTGGCACCGGGGCGCCGGCGTCGGCCGCGGCCGCCTGGACCGCGGCCTCGAGTTCCATGCTCGCGAACTGGCCCTCGGCGATCGGTGCGGCGCGCAGGATCAACGCCCGGCGTGTGCCGCCGGTGACCGCGTCGAATGCCGACGTGATGCGGCTGGCCCCGCCGGTGAGCGTGCGAAGGTTCTCCACCACGACGTCCCCGCCGAGGACCGGTCGCAGGATCTGCTCGAGCTGTTCGCGCACCGACGTTTACTTTTTCGGCCGGCCGAAGGAGAACATCCGCTGGGCCACCCGGCGCATCTGGATCTCCTCGGCTCCCTCGGTGATCCGGTAGCGCCGGTGGTGACGGTAGATGTGCTCGAAGGGCTCATGGCGGCTGTAGCCGATGCCGCCGTGGATCTGCATGGCCCGGTCGGCGGCCTCGCACACCAGGCGGTTGGCGCGGTAGTTGGCCATCGACACCTTGTCGGAGACCTCCATGTGGTGGTTGCGGTCCAACTCTGCGGCCGCATAGCGCACCAGCAGTCGCACCATCTGCGCCTCGGTCTGCAACTCCA
>JAPOHV010000103.1 GCA_029979305.1 Mycobacteriaceae bacterium
ACCGTTATCAAGCTGCACGACCTGCGCCCGGCCCCGGGGGAGAAGAAGGCCAAGACCCGCGTCGGCCGCGGCGAGGGCTCCAAGGGCAAGACCGCCGGCCGCGGCACCAAGGGCACCAAGGCGCGCAAGAACGTGCCGGTGGCCTTCGAGGGCGGGCAGATGCCGATCCACATGCGGCTGCCCAAGCTCAAGGGGTTCCGCAACCGCTTCCGCACCGAATACCAGGTGGTCAACGTCGGCGATCTGAGCCGGCTCTTCCCGGCCGGCGGTGACGTCAGCCTCGACGACCTGGTAGCCAGGGGTGCGGTGCGGAAGAACACCTTGGTCAAGGTCCTCGGCGACGGAAAGCTGACGGTCAAGGTCAACGTGACCGCGCACAAGTTCAGCGGCAGCGCCCGGGACAAGATCACCGCCGCCGGCGGTTCGGTCACCGAACTGTCCTGATCCACAGCGCTCAAAGCCCCCGCCGGACGGGGGCTTTGGCGTCTGTAGCCTCGAGAACATGCGTTCTTTTCTGCCCGGCGTTCCCGGCGACCTGCGCGGTGTCATCAAGACCGGAGCCCGCCGCATCGACACGGCACGTCATCACGGTGTGCCGGGCGGCTGCATCCTCGAACTGGATCTGCAGTCGGCGCCGCCGGAGACCGCCGGGTTCGACCCGGTGCGGTTCGTCACCGGAGCGGGACGGCCGATGCTGCTGCGCGATGCCGTCGCCGCCATCCACCGCGCCGCCGAGGACGACCGGGTAGCTGGACTGATCGCGCGGGTCCAGCTTTCGGCGGCTCCGGCGGCCGCGGTCCAGGAACTGCGCGAAGCGGTCGCCGCTTTCACCGCGGTCAAGCCGTCGTTGGCCTGGGCGGAGACCTACCCGGGAACGCTGTCGTACTACCTCGCCTCGGCGTTCGGCGAGGTATGGATGCAACCGTCGGGCACCGTGGGTCTGACCGGATTCGCCACCAATGCGCTGTTCCTGCGGGAGGCTTTCGATAAGGCGGGGCTGGAGGCGCAGTTCGTCGCCCGTGGCGAGTACAAGTCCGCAGCCAACATGTTCACCGAGGACCGCTACACCGACGCCCACCGGGAAGCCGACAGCCGGCTCATCGAGAGTCTGCACGCTCAGGTCTGGCGGGCCATCGCCGAGTCGCGAGGACTGGATGTGGCAGAGCTTGACGGCTTGGCCGACCGGGCTCCGCTGCTGCGCGACGACGCGGTGGAGTCGAAACTGTTGGACCGTATCGGGTTTCGCGACGAAGCCTATCTGCATATCGCCGAGCTGTCCGGTCACGCCCACGTCGACGATCCGGACGGCGAGGACGCGCCGCCGCGGCTGTTCCTGTCCCGCTACGCCCAGACCCGTACCGGGCTCCCGGTGGTTCGCTCGCGGAAGCCCGTCGTCGCAGTGGTGACGGTCGCCGGTCCGATCGTCAGCGGCCGCGGCGGCCCGCAGGTTGTGCCGATGTCGCGATCCAGTGCCGGGGGAGACACCATCGCCGCAGCCCTGCGCGAAGCCGCCGCCGACGATGAGGTCACAGCGGTGGTGCTTCGCGTCGACAGCCCCGGCGGCGCGGTGACCGCATCGGAGACGATCTGGCGTGAGGTGCACCGGATCCGGCAGGCCGGCAAGCCGGTGGTCGCCTCGATGGGCGCGGTCGCCGCCTCCGGCGGCTACTACGTCTCGATGGCGGCTGACGTGATCGTGGCCAACCCCGCGACGATCACCGGGTCGATCGGTGTGGTGACGGGCAAGCTGGTCGCCCGCGATCTCAAGGAGCGCCTCGGGGTGGGCTGGGACAGCGTGCGCACCAACACCAATGCCGATGCGTGGTCGGTGAACTCGCCGTTCACCGCTGAGCAGCACGCCATGGTGGAGGCCGAAGCCGACCTGTTCTACCGCGATTTCGTGCGCCGGGTCGCCGAGGACCGGGGGATGACGGTCGAGGAGGTCGACGCCGTGGCCCGCGGACGGGTGTGGACCGGCGCCGATGCGGCCGAGCGCGGACTGGTCGACGAACTCGGGGGGCTGCGCTGCGCGGTCGGAAGAGCCAAGGTGCTGGCCGGTCTGGACGCGGACGCTGACGTCACCCTGACCGCCTTCCCGGGGTCGGGGGTCCGGGACTACTTGCGGCAGCGGACGTCCTCGCAACCGGCCGCGCTGGCCGATCTCGCCGCCGGGCTGATGGCAGGGGCGATGAAGGGCCTGTTCGAACGCGGCATCAGCGGAACGGCCGCACTGTGGCTCGGAGACTCGCGCTTCTGACCCTCAGCGGCCGCCGCTGACGTAGACGATCTCGCCGAGTGGGTCGTAGTCGCCACGATCCGGCGGCGTGAGGCCCGCTTTTGTGAACAGCTGGTCTCCCGGTACGCCGGTGACCTTCCACCCCGCCGACCGCAGGTAGTCCATGACGTTGTTGCGCGGCCCGGGGTAGATCAGCGCCGGCATGTCAATGTCCAGGCCGCGTTCACGCATGTTCGACGCCATCTCCCGGGCCCGTCCGGAGTCGAAATCGACGATGCCCGGAACGTATTCGGTCGCGACGGCGCTGCCCGGGGCGCTCAACGAGGTGATCGTGTCCAGCAGCTGATCCTGCGCCTGCGGGGGCAGGTAGATCAGGAGTCCTTCTGCCAGCCACGCGGTGGGTTGCCCCGGTTCGAAGCCCGCCGCCCGCAGCGCGGCGGGCCAGTCACCGCGCAGGTCGACCCCGACCGTCCGGTGTACGGCGGCCGGTACGGCGCCGAGGCCGGCCAGCGTGGCGGTCTTGAAGTCGATGACGGCGGGCTGGTCAATCTCGTAGACCACGGTGCCCGGCGGCCAGGACAACCGGTAGGCCCGGGAGTCCAGGCCGGATGCCAGGATCACGACCTGGCGGATTCCAGCCCCGGCCGCGTCGGCAAAATATTCGTCGAAAAATCTTGTGCGCATAGCCATTCCGGCGACCATCGCCTGGACACGCTCAGGTCCGGCGTCCCCGAACGGGGAGGTGTCCAGACGCCCGTCGAGCATGTCGACGAAGAACGGGATGCCCACCGCCCGCACAAGCGGCTCGGCGAATGGGTCGTCGATCAGCCGGCGTTCGTCCTTGGCCGCCATGGCGCGTCCCGCCGCCACCATGGTCGCCGTCGCCCCCACACTGGAGGCCAGATCCCAGTTGTCGTCATCGGTACGCGTCATTATCTCCCCGAATCTCCCCGAATCTCCCCGCTCAGCCGAGCAGTGCCGAGACGTACTGGAAATCAGCGAATTTCTCGGCCATCTCGTCCTGCTGCTGCTCGATCCCGTACGTCGCGAACAGATCCCGAACCAGTGCGGCGGTGACCCGCCAGCCGAGGCCTTCCAGGTACTCGATCAGATGGCTGCGTTGGCCGTCGTAGACCAGACCCGCGAGGTCGTCGGAGAAGCCGAACCGCTTCCAGTCGCCGTCGCCGTCGTCGCCGCCCGAGGTGAACGCATCCATGGTCGGGAAGTACTCGGTCGCCAGCCTGCTGCCGGTGGGGCAGAGTGCGGTGATGTGGTCGAACAGCCGGTCCTGGGCCGCCGGTGGCAGGTACATCAGCAGGCCCTCGGCGATCCAGGCGGTCGGGCTCGCGGCATCGAAACCCCCCGCCCGCAACGCCTCCGGCCAGTCGTCGCGCAGATCGACACCGATGTTGCGAACCTCAGCGGTGGGTACGGCGCCCAGGGCGCCCAGCGTGTCGGCTTTGAAGTCGATCACGGCCGGTTGGTCGATCTCGTAGACGACGGTGCCGTCAGGCCACGGCAGCCGGTAAGCCCGGGCGTCGAGGCCGCTGGCCAGGATGACCACCTGGCGTATTCCGGCAGCTCCGGCGTCGGCGAGGAAGCCGTCGAAATATATTGTGCGGACAGCCATCCCGGCCGCCATCCGCCCGACCTGCGACTCCGGATCGAACTCGCCGTCAACGATCGCGCGGAAATGCTCTGAGCCCACCGCGCGCACCAGCGGTTCGGCCCACCGGTCCTCGATCAGGCCCTCCCGGGTCGCCAGTGCACGGGATGCCGCCACGGCTGTCGCGGTGGCCCCTACGCTGGAGGCCAGATCCCAGGAGTCGCCGTCCCGGCGCACCGAATCGGTGGTCATCGAGTGCCCTTCCGGATCGCGTTGACGGACAGTGAGTTTCGCAGCGACTCGGCGCCGTCGGGGAAGGGCCTGCCGTAGGAGGCGAAAACCTCCGGTCGGGTCCGGGAGTTGACCTGCCAGCCTCGAGCCTCGAGGTACTCGACGACCGGTCGGCGCTCCCCGGAGTAGAACAACTCTCCGAGGTCGAGGTCGAGTCCCTGCTCGGCCAACCTGGTACTCATGGCGGCGGTCTGCCGGGCAAACCCCGTCCCGCCGTCGGGGTGGAACTCGGTGGCGAGGCGGCTGCCCGGCGCCGACAGGGCGGTGATGTGGTCGAACAATCGGTCCTGGGCGTCGGGCGGCAGGTAGACCAGCAGGCCCTCGGCGATCCAGGCCGCCGGTTCGTCCCGGTCGAATCCGCCGGCGATCAGCGCGGCGGGCCAGTCGTCGCGCAGGTCGACGCCGACGGTCCGGCGCACGGCCGCGGGGGATACGCCGTGGTCGGCGAGCACCCCGGACTTGAACTCGACGACCTCCGGCTGGTCGATCTCGAAGACCGTCATATCCGGCGGCCAGGGCAACCGGTAGGCCCGCGAATCCAACCCGGCCGCCAGGATGACGGCCTGCCGGATGCCGGCTGCCGTGGCCGCGGCGAAGAAGTCGTCATAGAACCTCGTCCGCACCGCGACCACGTCGATCAGCAGATCCGCCCCTGCGGCGTCGGTGATGTCGGCATCGCCGTCCAGTACCCGGACGAACGGCTCGATTCCCACCGCACGGACCAGCGGCTCAGCGAACGGGTCATCGAACAGGGGATCGGTGAGGCGGCTGGCCAGTGCGCGCGCTGCGGCGACCAGGGTCGCAGTCGCTCCCACGCTGCTCGCCAGATCCCAGCGGTCGTGGTCGGTGCGTGCCATGCCGGACTTCTCCCGGGTCGGTATTGGTTAGCTCATTTAACCAGCAGTCGGACCGGGTCCGCCCCGGGCGTGCGGATTCCCGGCCTGCCTGGGGTGACTGTTAGTCTCGTAGACTGATCGAGCGCGCTCTGGCGTGCTCCGCGAAGGATTAACCGGACCGCTGGCCAGGCCAGCCCCATCGGCACGCTGCGACCCCGTCCGGCTGCCCAGGAGGAAGAGTGCTCTCGGCTTTCATCTCGTCGCTGCGGACGCCCGATCTTCGGCGCAAGATCCTCTTCACCCTGGCGATGGTGGTCCTGTACCGCGCCGGCGCCACGCTGCCGTCGCCCGGGGTGAACTACGGCAACGTCCAGCAGTGCATCAACGAGGTCAGCGGCGGGGCCGGAGCCCAGATCTACTCGCTGATCAACCTGTTCTCCGGCGGGGCATTGCTGCAGTTGTCGGTGTTCGCCGTCGGGGTGATGCCCTACATCACCGCCAGCATCATCGTGCAGCTGCTCACGGTCGTCATCCCGCGCTTCGAGGAGCTGCGCAAAGAAGGCCAGGCGGGTCAGGCCAAGATGACGCAGTACACCCGCTACCTCTCGATCGCGCTTGCCATTCTGCAAGCCACCAGCATCGTGGCACTGGCGGCCAACGGCGGCCTGCTGCAGAACTGCTCGGTGGAGATCCTCGAGGACAAGGCCATCTTCGCCCTCATCGTGATCGTGATCGTGATGACCGCGGGCGCGGCGCTGGTGATGTGGATGGGCGAGCTGGTGACCGAGCGCGGCATCGGCAACGGCATGTCGCTGCTGATCTTCGCCGGCATCGCCGCCCGGATCCCGGCCGAGGGCAAGTCCATCCTGGACACCCGCGGCGGCCCGGTGTTCACGGCGGTGTGCCTGGCCGCGCTGCTGATCATCGTGGGCGTGGTGTTCGTCGAGCAGGGCCAGCGCCGCATCCCGGTGCAGTACGCCAAGCGCATGGTGGGCCGCAAGATGTACGGCGGCACGTCCACCTATCTGCCGTTGAAGGTCAACCAGGCCGGCGTCATCCCCGTCATCTTCGCCTCGTCGCTGATCTACATCCCGCACCTGGTCACCCAGCTGATCCAGAGCGGACGCAGTAATCCGGGCAACAACTGGTGGGACCGCTTCGTGGCCGCCCACCTCACCAACCCGGCGGACCCGATCTACGTGGCCATCTACTTCGGCCTGATCATCTTCTTCACCTACTTCTACGTCTCGATCACGTTCAACCCCGAGGAGCGGGCCGACGAGATGAAGAAGTTCGGCGGTTTCATCCCGGGCATCCGCCCCGGCAAGCCGACCGCCGACTACCTGAGTTACGTGCTCAACCGGATCACGCTGCCCGGTTCGATCTACCTCGGCATCATCGCCGTCCTTCCGAACCTGTTCCTTCAGATCGGAAACAGCGGTAGCGTCCAGAATCTGCCGTTCGGCGGAACCGCGGTGCTGATCATGATCGGCGTCGGCCTCGACACGGTGAAGCAGATCGAGAGCCAGCTGATGCAGCGCAACTACGAAGGGTTCCTGAAGTGAGAGTCGTCCTGCTGGGACCGCCGGGGGCGGGCAAGGGCACCCAGGCGGTCCAGCTCGCGGAGAAGCTGGGCGTCCCGCACATCTCGACCGGTGAGCTGTTCCGGCACAACATCAGCACCGGCACCGAGTTGGGCGTGCGGGCCAAGCACTACCTCGACGCCGGGGAACTGGTGCCGACCAGCCTGACCAACGACCTGGTCGACGACCGGCTCAACCAGTCCGACGTCGCCGGCGGATTCATTCTCGACGGCTTTCCCCGCACCATCGACCAGGCCGAGGCGCTGCACGACATGCTCGAGCGTCGCGGTCTCAAACTCGACGCCGTGCTGGAACTGCGGGTGCCCGAGGAGGTGCTCATCGACCGGCTGATGAGCCGTGGCAGGGCCGACGACACCGAGGACGTCATCCGTAACCGGTTCCGGGTATACCGGGACGAAACCGCTCCGCTGCTGGACTACTACCAGGGTGAGCACGAACTGCGCACGGTCGATGCCGTGGGCACCTTCGACGAGGTTTTCGACCGGGCTCTGCACGCGCTCGGCCGCTGAACCATTGATGGTCTCTCTGCCCGGGCTGCGTGGCCGTAAGACGGTGCCTGCCCGCACCGCCGGCGAACTCGACGCCATGGCTCTGGCCGGTGCCGTCGTGGCCGCGGCTCTGCGCGCGGTCCAGCAGTCCGCCGCGCCGGGAGTCTCCACCAAGGATCTCGACGAGGTCGCCGAGGCGGTGATCCGGGAGGCCGGCGGGACACCGTCCTTCCTTGGCTACCACGGGTACCCGGCCAGCATCTGCTCGTCGGTGAACGACCGTGTGGTGCACGGTATTCCGTCTGCCGACGAAGTGCTGCGCGCCGGCGATCTGGTGTCGATCGACTGCGGTGCGATCATCGATGGCTGGCACGGGGATGCGGCCGTCACCTTCGGGGTGGGGGCGTTGATTCCCGCCGACGAAGCGCTGTCGGAGGCCACCCGGCTGGCGATGGAGGCCGGGATCGCGGCCATGGTGCCGGGAAACCGGCTCACCGACGTTTCGCACGCCATCGAACGGGGTGCCCGCGCGGCCGAGCAGGCCCACGACCGCCGGTACGGGATCGTGGCCGGCTACGGCGGCCACGCGATCGGCCGGCGGATGCACATGGATCCGTTCCTGCCCAACGAGGGCGAGCCGGGCAAGGGACCGCTGCTGGTTACCGGTTCGGTGCTGGCGATCGAGCCGATGCTGACGCTGGGGACTACCCGCACCCGGATTCTCGACGACGACTGGACCGTCGTCACCACCGACGGCTCCCGGGCGGCGCATTGGGAGCACACCGTCGCGGTGACCGACGACGGTCCGCGGATCCTGACGGTCTAGCAGGTGAATGACCCCATCGCCGCGGCGAGGACCAACTGGGAGCGCGCCGGCTGGGGGGACGTCGCCGACGGCATGGTGGCAGTGACGTCGGTCATGCGGGCACACCAGATTCTGCTGGCTCGGGTGGAGAACGCACTGCGCCCCTACGACCTGAGCTTCTCCCGGTTCGAGTTGCTGCGGCTGCTGGCCTTCAGCCGCACCGGTGCGCTGCCGATCACCAAGGCCTCCGACCGGCTGCAGGTGCACGTCACCAGCGTCACCCACGCGATACGACGGCTCGAGGCCGACGGTCTCGTCCAGCGGTTGCCCCATCCCACCGATGGCCGCACCACCCTGGTCCGGATCACCGATCTGGGGCGCTCAACGGTCGAGGACGCCACCGTCACCCTCAACCGGCAGGTGTTCGCCGACATCGGGATGCCGCCGGAGCAGGCTCGGGCGCTGGTGGGCGCGATCGAGACACTCCGCCGCCACGCGGGCGACTTCTAGGCCGTCCGCAGTGTCTCGATCACCGCGCTGAAGTCGAGGCCGGCGTGCTGCTCGGCGAAGTGGGCATAGATCTGCGCGGCGTGACTGCCCAGCGGAGCCGACGCCCCGGTTGATGCCACGGCGTCCATCGCCAGTCCCAGGTCCTTGTTCATCAACGCGGTGGCGAACCCGGGCTTGAACGCGTTGTTGGCCGGCGAGGTCGGCACCGGGCCGGGCACCGGGCAGTTGGTGTGCACCGCCCAGCAGTTGCCGGTGGCGCCGGTGATCACGTCGAACAGCGACTGCGCCGACAGGCCGAGTTTCTCGGCCAGTATGAAGGCCTCCCCGACGGCGATCTGCTGAACCGCCAGCAGCATGTTGTTGCACAGCTTGGCGGCCTGGCCCGCCCCTGACTCGCCGCAGTGAATGATCTTGCCGGCCATGGCGTCCAGCACCGGACGCGCGGTGTCGAGCGCCTCGGCCTTGCCGCCGACCATGAACGCCAGCGTGCCGGCGACCGCGCCTTTGACCCCGCCGGAGACCGGCGCGTCGAGCTGGGCGAAGCCGCGGGCGGTCGCGTAGGCGTTCGCCTCTCGGGCGTCGTCGACCGAAATCGTCGAACTGTCGATGAACAGCGCGCCACGGCCGGCAGCCGGCATCACCTCGGCGTAGCACTCCTTGACCAGGGTTCCGTTGGGCAGCATGGTGATCACCACGTCGGCGTCGGAGACCGCGGCGGCTCCGCCGTCGGTGACGGTCACACCTTTGTCGGTGGCGGCCTGGCGAGCCGCAGCGACCGGGTCGAAGCCGTTGACGGTGTAGCCGGCGTTGACCAGGTTGCCGGCCATCGGGGTCCCCATGTTGCCCAGGCCCAGAAACGCGATCGTCGTCATGGTGGTCTCCCTAGAGTTTCGCCGGCGTCGTCACGATGAGGCGCGCACCCGGACGGCCTCGGAACGGCCTATCACCACACGCATGATTTCGTTGGTGCCCTCCAGGATTCGGTGCACGCGCAGATCCCGGACGATTTTCTCCAAGCCGTACTCGCGAAGGTAGCCGTACCCGCCGAGCAGTTGGAGTGCGCTGTCGGCGACGTCGAAACAGGAGTCGGTGACATAGCGCTTGGCCATCGCGCACAGCGTCACCTTGTCGGCCTCGTCGCCGTCCAGCGCGCTGGCGGCCCGCCACAGCATGAGCCGGGACGTTTCCAGCGCGGTGGCCATGTCGGCGAGGGTGAACCTGATCGTCGGCTCGTCGATCAGAGCAGAGCCGAAGGCCTGTCGGTCCACGAGGTACTTCGCGGCTTTGTCGTAGGCGGCTTGGCCGCCGCCCAGCGAGCAGGCCGCGATATTGAGCCGGCCGCCGTTGAGCCCGTTCATCGCGATGCCGAAACCGGTGCCCTCCGCCTCGGGACCGCCCAGTAGGGCGTCCGCGTGAACCCGGACGCCCTCGAGGATGACCTGGGCGGTCGGCTGGGCGTTCCAGCCCATCTTTTCCTCGTTGGCGCCGAAACTCAGTCCCGGAGTGCCCTTTTCGACGATGAAGGCTGAGATCCCCCGCGGGCCGTCGGCACCCGTCCGTGCCATCACCACGTAAACATCGGAGGTACCCGCGCCTGAGATGAACTGTTTCACGCCGTCGAGCACGTAGTGATCGCCGTCCCGCACTGCTTTGGTGCGCAGTGCCGCGGCGTCGGATCCCGCACCCGGTTCGGTCAGGCAGTAGCTGGCGATGAGTTCCATCGAGGCCAGTCGCGGGATCCAGGACTTGCGCTGCTCGGCGGTGCCGTAGGTGTCGATCATCCAGGCGCACATGTTGTGGATCGAGATGAACGACGAGATCACCGGGTCGGCGACGGCAAGCTGTTCGAAGATCCGCACCGCGTCGAGGCGGCGCAGGCCGCTGCCCCCGACGTCCTCCCCGCAGTAGATCGCGGCCATACCGAGTTCGGCGGACTCGCGAAGCACGTCGACCGGGAAGTGTTTGGTCTTGTCCCAGTCGAGGGCGTGCGGCGCCAGGCGTTTGGCGGCGAACGCCGCCGCGGTCTCGGCGATCACTCGTTCGTCGTCATCCATGGTGGTGAAGTTCATGACCTGGTCCTACTTCATGGTGGGGATGACGAACTCGGCGCCGTCCTTGATGCCCGACGGCCAGCGCTCGGTGACGGTCTTGACCTTGGTGTAGAACTGGATCGACG
>JAPOHV010000101.1 GCA_029979305.1 Mycobacteriaceae bacterium
CGTCGAGGAGTCCAACACCTTCGGCCTGCAGCTTGAGCTCACCGAGGGCATGCGCTTCGACAAGGGCTACATCTCCGGCTACTTCGTCACCGACGCCGAGCGTCAGGAGGCCGTGCTGGAGGATCCCTACATCCTTCTGGTCAGCTCCAAGGTGTCTACGGTCAAGGATCTGCTTCCGTTGCTGGAGAAGGTCATTCAGGCCGGCAAGCCGCTGCTGATCATCGCCGAGGACGTCGAGGGCGAGGCGCTGTCCACGCTCGTCGTCAACAAGATCCGCGGCACCTTCAAGTCCGTCGCCGTCAAGGCCCCGGGCTTCGGTGACCGCCGCAAGGCGATGCTGCAGGACATGGCGATCCTCACCGGGGGTCAGGTCATCAGCGAGGAGGTCGGCCTGTCCCTGGAGACCGCCGACGTCTCGCTGCTCGGCCAGGCCCGCAAGGTCGTCGTCACCAAGGACGAGACCACGATCGTCGAGGGCGCCGGTGACTCCGAGGCCATCGCCGGCCGGGTCGCGCAGATCCGCGGCGAGATCGAGAACTCCGACTCCGACTACGACCGCGAGAAGCTGCAGGAGCGCCTGGCCAAGCTGGCCGGCGGTGTTGCGGTGATCAAGGCGGGCGCGGCCACCGAGGTGGAGCTCAAGGAGCGCAAGCACCGCATCGAGGACGCGGTGCGCAACGCCAAGGCCGCCGTCGAGGAGGGCATCGTCGCCGGCGGCGGCGTGGCCCTGCTCCAGGCGGCTCCGGCGCTCGACGACCTGAAGCTCACCGGTGATGAGGCCACCGGCGTCAACATCGTCAAGGTCGCGCTGGAGGCACCGCTGAAGCAGATCGCCTTCAACGCCGGCCTGGAGCCGGGCGTCGTCGCCGAGAAGGTTCGCAACTCCGCAAGTGGCACCGGCCTGAACGCCGCCACCAACGAGTACGAGGACCTGCTCAAGGCGGGCGTCGCCGACCCGGTCAAGGTGACCCGTTCGGCGCTGCAGAACGCGGCGTCCATCGCGGCGCTGTTCCTCACCACCGAGGCCGTCGTCGCCGACAAGCCGGAGAAGGCCGCCGCTCCTGCGGGCGACCCGACCGGTGGCATGGGTGGTATGGACTTCTAAGTCCGCACAACGAAAGGTGCCCCGGCCGCTATGCGACCGGGGCACCTTTCGTTGGTTCCCCCGACTGTGCGGTTTCGTGAAAGACACGCCGCCGCAATGTCGAAATCCGCACACTCAGCGTGATCCCAAAGCGGTCCGAACCTTGGCGACGACCGCTGCGGGGGTGCGAAGCATGTCGCCGCTGACGCGAATGATGATCCAGCCCAATGCTTCCAGTGCCGCGAGCCGCTCAATGTCGCGTCTGCGTTGTCGGGGGTCGGTCCAGTGCTGGGCGCCGTCGTACTCGACGGCCACCCGGCGTTACGGCCAACCCATGTCGAGGTAAGCGACTGTGAATCCGTATTCATCAACAACATGGATTTGTGTGTGCGGCTTCGGCAATCCGGCCCGGACGAGTATCAGTCGTGTGAGGGATTCATACGGCGACTCCGCACCGCCGTCGACGAGCGCGAGCGTCGATTCGAGCCGGGCCAGCCCTCGGGTGCCTCGATGCCGCTCAGCGATGGCCCGTATCTCGGAGGCTTTGAGATTCGTCGCATGCATGAGGGCATCGAGGCGTTGCACTGCTGCGGTGCCAGGAAGACGCCGGCCGATGTCGAAGCCGGTGCGGGCAGCCGTCGTCACCGACATCCCGTCGATCTCCGTGACCTCGCCGGAGAGCAGCGTGTCGGAATGCACGGTCAGCATCGTCGGTGGTCTGCGGTTGCCGTGGACAAGTTCTGCGGGTCGTTTCGGCTCAATCCATTTGGCGCCGAGCATGACGGAGGCCGATAGCCCGGCGAGAACCCCAGACCGCCTCGACCACAACCAGGCCGCCCGTGCGCGTTGGCGTGCGGTCAGCTCAACGTCCCGAGGTGCGTAGACCCCCGGGTAGACGACGGTGTAGAAGCGGCGAAGCTGATAGGCGTTGAGTTGGCCTGCCGCGACGGCGTCCGCTCCGCGGAACGGCCAGTCCTCCTCCATGGCGGCTCAAGCTGCCACCGCGCTGCGAGCCCGTCACGTCGAGTGTGCGGATTTCTCCACAGCCTCGGCGTGTCCTGAACGAAACCGCACAGTCGGCGGGGATCAGGCAGGGCGGATCAGGCCGGCGCAGCCTGGCGACCGCGGATCAAGCGGCCCGGCCGCGCCGCCGTCGGTACGCCGTTCTCCGCGATCACCTCACCGGAGACGATGGTGGCCACATAGCCGTCGGCGGTCTGGTCCAGGCGGCGCCCGCCGGCCGGCAGGTCGTGGGTGATCACCGGTTTGTGCAGGGTCAGGCCCGCATGGTCGATCACGTTGAGGTCGGCCTTGTAGCCGGCGGCGATACGGCCCCGGTCGGCCAGGCCCGCCACCCGCGCCGGAACCGCGGTCAGCAGGCGCACCGCCTCGGCCACGGTCAGCCGGCCGGACGCCCGATCCCGTGCCCAGTGGGCGAGCACGAAGGTGGGATAGCTTGCATCGCAGATCATCCCGTAGTGGGCACCGCCGTCACCGAGGCCCATCACGACGTCGTCGCGGCGGATCAGTTCGCCGACGGTGTCCAACGAGTTGCACTCGAAGTTGGCCAGCGCCACCAGCATCATGGCGTGTCCGTCATCGTCGAGCAGCCGGTCGTAGGCCTCCTCCAGCGGGCTCACGCCGCGAGCCCGGGCTCGGGCCAGGATGCTGTCCTCGGCGGAGGGTTCGTAATTCGCCGGTTCGGTCAGTGGGAACATCCACTGCCACGACTGTGCGAAGTACATGAACGGGTGACCCTCGCCCGGTCTGTCCGCCAGAATCCGCGCCCGCACCTCCGGTTTGCGCATCTCGGCAACCCGCTGCGCCAGCGGCAGATCAGCGATCTCCTGGTAGCTCGGGTACAGCACGAACGGGTTGGCGGTCAGTTCCAGGCCGATCACCAACCCGATCGGGCGGGCGAACACCTGCGCGGTGACATCCCCGCCGGAAGCATTGAACTTCTCGATCAGGCCGACCGCCCCCGGCCAGATCGGCTCCCCGGCGTTGCCCGTCGTCAATGTGAAGGTCACCGGTTGTCCGGCATCGGCGGCCGCCTCGAACACCTGCTGGAGGACCCGCTCGTAGCCGCCCGCCGGAATGTCGGGAATGAACTGCAGCAGCCCGCCGCCGGCGTCGGCCATCCCGCCGACGATCGCCGAGATCTCCTCGAAAGCGGCGTCGTACGTCGGGATCGGCGCGCCGCTGCCGGTTTTGTGGAAGGCGAATCGCGATGACGAGACCCCGAGCGCGCCAACCTCGATCGCCTCGGCGGCGAGCTTGCGCATCAGCGCCAGATCCTCCGGCGTGGCGGGTTCCCGGTCGGCACCCCGCTGACCCATCACATACACCCGCAGCGGAGAGTGCGGCAGGTACGCCGCCACGTCGATGTCCCGCCGCCGCGACTCCAGTGCGTCCAGATACTCCGGGAAGGTCTCCCAGTCCCACGGCAGGCCGTCGGTCATCACCACCCCGGGGATGTCCTCCACGCCGGCCATCACGTCCACCAGGACTTCGTGATCGGCCGCCCGGCAGGGGGCGAAGCCGACTCCGCAGTTGCCCATCAGTGCGGTGGTGACGCCGTGTGACGACGACGGGGACATCCTTTCCGACCAGATCGCCTGGCCGTCGTAGTGGGTGTGCAGGTCGACGAAGCCGGGAGTGACGATCAGTCCGGTCGCGTCGATCTCGCGGGCACCCGAACCCTCGACGGCGCCCACCGCGACGATCACCCCGCCGGCGACCGCGACGTCGCCGGCAACGGGCTCGCCCCCGAGGCCGTCGACGATGGTGCCGTTCCGGATGACCAGGTCGTAGCGCATGAGTCGAGGTTACGTCGGAGTAGCGTCGGCGCAATGACCAACGCAGCACGGGAAATCCTGCGCGACTGCTTCACCCGGATCATCGAACACGTCGACGCGCTCACCGACGGCCTGACCGACGAGGTCGCCTGCTTCCGGCCGACGCCGGCGGCCAACAGCATCGCCTGGCTGGTCTGGCACAGCGCCCGCATAACAGACGCCCAGTTGGCCCACATCGCCGGAGTCGAGCAGGTCTGGTTCACCGGCGGCTGGGTCGACCGCTTCGCGCTGGACCTCCCGCGGGAGGCCCACGGCTACGGGCACTCACCGGAAGAAGTCGCCGCGGTGCGTGCTCCCGCCGATCTGCTCGCGGGCTACTACCATGCAGTGCACCGGATGACGTTGGCTTATATCGCCAGCGTCACCGACGAAGAACTCGACCGCATCGTCGACGAGAACTGGAACCCGCCCGTGACAGCGAGTGTGCGACTGGTCAGCATCATCGACGACTGCGCCCAGCATCTGGGCCAGGCGGCCTATCTGCGGGGGATAGCACCCTGATCAACGGGATCGACAGGGCGTTGCTGGGATGGCCGATGGTCGGCATGCCGCTGATGGTTCTGCTCGGCTTGGGCGTGCGTGACGGCGTGACCCCGGTTGACGCCTGGATGCAGCAGGCCCGCAGCGGCCCACTCGGCACGCTGCTGTTCTTCACCGACTACCGCACCGCTCAGACGCTGATGGCCGCCACTATCGCGGTGGCGCTGTTCCGCAAACTGTGGGTGCTGATCCCGCTGGCGCTAGCGACGCCCGCGCTGGGGCTGTTGTCCGCCGAGACCCTCAAGCCGCTGTTCGGCCGGTTCAAAGGTGAGGCGCTCGCCTATCCCAGCGGGCACACCACCGTGATGGTCGTCGCGCTGGGAATGCTGATCCTCGCGGTCGGCGTGCGCCGGTGGCTGGTGTGGGCGGCGCTGGCGTTCGCCGCCCTCGGGATTCTCGGGCAGGCCGTGACGTATCACTACTTCACCGACGCGGTGGGGGCGCTGCTGCTGGGCACCTCGCTGGTGTGCGTCGCCGCGGTCGTGCTGCGGGCGGCGCGCCGCCGGTTGGCCAGGATGCGGCTGTTCTAGTCCCGGGCCTGCTCGCCGCCCAGCGTCCGGTGCAGGAACGAGAACGCCAGTGCGGACTTGAACGCCGTCTGCGCGTTGTCGGCAGCCCCCGCGTGGCCGCCCTCGATGTTCTCGTAGTACCGCACGGGCTGACCGGCCGCTTCCAGGACGGCGGTCATCTTGCGGGCGTGCCCGGGATGCACCCGGTCGTCGCGCGTCGAGGTGGTGATCAGCACCGGCGGGTAGTGCCTGTCGGCGGTGACGTTCTGGTACGGGGAGTACTCGGAGATGAACGCCCAGTCGTCGGGGTTGTCGGGGTCGCCGTACTCGGCCACCCATGATGCCCCGGCCAGCAGCAGGTGGAACCGCTTCATATCCAGCAACGGGACCTGGCACACCAGCCCGCCGAACAACTCCGGGTAGCGGGTGAGCATGATGCCCATCAGCAGGCCGCCGTTGCTGCCGCCCTGCGCGCCCAGCTGACCCGGTGTGGTGATGCCGCGTGCGACGAGATCGCGCGCCACCGCTGCGAAGTCCTCGGCGACCTTGTGCCGGCCCTCGCGCATGGCCTGGGTGTGCCAGCCCGGACCGTACTCAC
This sequence comes from Mycobacteriaceae bacterium, assembly GCA_029979305.1. GTDB lineage: Bacteria > Actinomycetota > Actinomycetes > Mycobacteriales > Mycobacteriaceae > Mycobacterium. The sequence goes on from JAPOHV010000101.1 coordinate 5,590, forward strand.
CGCCGCCGCGGATGTTGGCCAGAACGTAGGTGCCACCCCTGGTCAGCCACAGCCGGCCGAGGACCCCGGCATAGCCGGGGGTCTGAGCCACCTCGAACCCGCCGTACCCGCCCAGCAGCGTCGGTGAAGGCGACTTCCGATTAGCCGGGCCGACAACGAAATACGGGATGCGGGTGCCGTCGTCGGAAACGGTGAAGTGCTGGGAGACCGCGAGGCCGGTGGCATCGAAGAAAGCCGGTGCCTGCTTGATGGGGGAGAGCGTGCCGCCCGCCGTTGTGTGCCAGAGCGTCGAGGGAGTGAGGAACCCACTGGAATCCAGGAACACCTCCTCGCCGGTGTCATCGGCGGCGACGACGACGGTGTTGCTGTTGGCGGGCAGGCCGGTGAGCGGTTCGCGGGTCCAGGACCCGGGTGTGACGACCTCCACCCGGCTGGCCACATCGGCCAGGGTCACCATGAGCAGACGATCCCTGGTCCAGGAGTACTGGTGCAGGCAGGTGCGCTCGTCGGGGGTGAAGACGACGGCCAGTTCGGCTGTGCCGTCGATGAATCGCTCGTAGTCGGCGGCCAGCAGCGAGCCTGCCGGGTAGTCCGCGGTGCCGGTGTGCCAGTCGGTGCGCAGTTCGATCAGCAGCCATTCGCGGTGCACCGAGATCGTCGCGTCGGTGGGTGCGTCGATGCGGACCAGCTCACCCGAGCGCAACTGGTAGCGCTCGTCGTTGAAGAAGTCGATCGCGCGGTAGATCAGGGTGCGTTCGTAGCCGGGCGTCCGGTCCGCGCCGGCTGCCACCGTGACGTCGGAGACGGATCCGGTGAACAGCGTCTCCGCCTCGGCAAGCGGGCGGCCCCGCCGCCAGCGTTTGACGATCCGCGGATACCCCGACTCCGTCAGCGAACCGGGGCCGAAGTCGGTGCCGACCAGCAGGGTGTCGGGGGTCTCCCAGGCGACCCGGGACTTGGCCTCCGGCAGTTCGAATCCATCGGGGACGAAAGTCCTTGTACTCATATCGAATTCACGGACTACCGACGCGTCGGAGCCACCGCGGGACAGCGATACCAACGCCAGTGAATACTCCGGTTCGATGACGTCCGCACCGGCCCATACCCAGTTCTCGCCGTCCGTGCGGGCCAACTCGTCGACGTCGATCAGCACATCCCAGGCGGGGTCGTCGGTGCGGTAACTCTCCAGCGTGGTGCGCCGCCACAGGCCCCGGGGATTACCGGCGTCGCGCCAGAAGTTGTACAGGTACTCCCCGCGCCGACGGACGTAGGGGATCCGGGTGTCGGTGTCGAGCACCTCCAGGGCCGCGGCGCGCATCCGGTCGAACTCCTCATCGCTGAACTCGGCGATGGTGGTGCTGTTGCGTTCGCGCACCCAGTCCAGTGCGTCGTCGGCGTCGATCTGTTCGAGCCAGAGGTACGGGTCGTCGTCGGCCATGCCGGACAACCTATCCGAGCGACGACGACCTCCCGGAAAGGTAATGTGAGCTGCGTCTCATGCTCCGACTGCAGGAAGTCGTCGAATGACTGTTTACGCACGTCCCGGCACCGCTGGCGCGCTGATGTCCTTCCAGAGCCGCTACCAGAACTTCATCGGCGGCCAGTGGACGCCGCCGGCCGACGGCGGTTACTTCGAGGCGCTGTCGCCGGTGAACGGACAGCCGTTCTGCGAGGTGGCCCGCTCCACCGCCGCCGACGTCGAGAAGGCCCTCGACGCGGCCCACGCCGCCGCCCCTGCGTGGGGCCGCACCGCCGTCGCCGAGCGTGCCGTCCTGCTGAACAAGATCGCCGACGTGATCGAGGCGAACCTGGAATCCATCGCGCTGGCCGAGTCGTGGGACAACGGCAAGCCGATCCGCGAGACGCTCAACGCCGACATCCCGCTTGCCGTCGATCACTTCCGCTACTTCGCCGGCGCGATTCGCGCCCAGGAAGGCAGTCTCAGCGAGATCGACGCAGACACGGTGGCCTACCACTTCCACGAGCCGCTGGGCGTGGTCGGTCAGATCATCCCGTGGAACTTCCCGATCCTGATGGCGGTGTGGAAGCTGGCTCCCGCCCTGGCGGCCGGCAACGCGGTGGTTCTCAAGCCGGCCGAGCAGACCCCGGCCTCGGTGATGTACCTGATCTCGCTGATCGCCGACCTGCTGCCGGCCGGAGTCGTCAACGTGGTCAACGGATTCGGCGTCGAAGCGGGCAAGCCGCTGGCGTCGAGCAACCGCATCGCCAAGATCGCCTTCACCGGCGAGACCACCACGGGCCGGCTGATCATGCAGTACGCCAGCCAGAACCTCATCCCGGTGACGCTGGAACTGGGCGGCAAGAGCCCCAATATCTTCTTCTCCGATGTGATGGCCGCCGACGACGACTATCAGGACAAGGCGCTGGAGGGCTTCACCATGTTCGCCCTCAACCAGGGTGAGGTCTGCACCTGCCCGTCGCGCAGCCTGATCCAGTCCGACATCTACGACGAGTTTCTGGCGCTGGCCGCGATCCGCACCAAGGCGGTCCGCCAGGGCGACCCGCTGGACACCGAGACCATGATCGGCGCGCAGGCCTCCAACGACCAGTTGGAGAAGATCCTCTCCTACATCGAGATCGGCCGCAGCGAGGGCGCCAAGGTCATCACCGGCGGTGAGCGCGCCGACCTCGGCGGTGACCTGTCCGGCGGTTACTACGTCCAGCCCACGATCTTCGCCGGCGACAACGCGATGCGGATCTTCCAGGAGGAGATCTTCGGTCCGGTGGTGTCGGTGACGTCATTCTCCGACTACGACGACGCCATCCGCATCGCCAATGACACCCTCTACGGCCTGGGTGCGGGGGTGTGGAGCCGCAACGGCAACCTGGCGTTCCGTGCCGGACGCGACATCAAGGCCGGCCGGGTGTGGACCAACTGCTACCACCAGTACCCCGCGCACGCGGCGTTCGGCGGCTACAAGCAGTCCGGCATCGGCCGGGAGAACCACAAGATGATGCTCGACCATTACCAGCAGACCAAGAACCTGCTGGTGTCCTACAGCGACAAGGCTGTGGGGTTCTTCTGATCTCCCCGCCTCGGGTGCTCATCACCGCGGCGGCCGCCGAACTGCTGGCGCGGCTGCGGGACCGCCACGGTCCGGTGATGTTCCACCAGTCCGGCGGATGCTGTGACGGGTCATCACCGATGTGCTACCCCGACGGCGAGTTCATCGTCGGCGATCGCGACGTGCTGCTCGGCGTCCCGGCGGGCGCACCGGTGTGGATCTCGGGCCCGCAGTTCGACACCTGGAAGCACACCCAGCTGGTGATCGACGTGGTGCCCGGCCGCGGCGGCGGCTTCAGCCTAGAAGCGCCGGAGGGGGTGCGGTTCCTCAGCCGCGGCCGGGCCTTCACCGCCGGCGAAGTCGAGTTGCTGGCCGGCGATCCGCCGCTGACCGGCGCCGACTACGAGCGGGGCGCCAGACCCCCGGAGCGGGCCGATGCGGTGGTCGACGATGCCGTCCGGGCCTGCCAAATACCTGGTCGGCACGCCGAGGCGGGTCCAACGTAGAGCCGTCTCGGGGCCGTATCGTCAAAAATCGTGATTCCCCTGCCCCGGGCATGGCTGCTCACAAGCGCGTTGCTCCTCGGCTGCGTCGCAGGTCAGATCGCCGCGGTGATCGCCAAGCTGGCGGTCGACGTCACGGTGCGACCCGACCTGGTCGTAGCGCTGGTCATCGGCGTCCCGAGCGTGCTCGGTCTGCTGCTGGTGCTGGCGTCGGGCCGGCGCTGGGTCACCTCGATGGGCGCTTTCATCCTTGCGATGGGCCCCGGCTGGCTGTCGGTTCTTCTTCTGCTTCAGGTGGTCTCCAATGACTGACACCGTTTCGCCCATCACAGAGCCGCACCTGACCCCGATGTTCGCCACCGGCGGGCAGCCGGCGCTGTCCCCCAACACCGAGCCGCACCCGGCTCCGATTTTCGACACCGGCCCCCACCCGGACCCCCTGCAGCCGGATTCGGCGGACGACGCCGCGCAACCGCAGTTGGTGGATCCCGATATCGAGTGGCACTCCGACGAGTGGGAGTCCGCCGCGGTGGCGGTCGACGCCGCGCCCGTCGTGGTGGAGTCCCCGGCCGACACCGGCACCCGGATGGTGATCATCGAGAACGGTTCAGAAGCCGGACTCGATTCCGTCGCCGAACCCGTGGTCGTCGAACCCCCCGTCGACTCCGATGTCGAGCCCGCACTCGCCGGGGTCGCCGCCGACCTCGACGCCGCCGTCGATGCACTCGAGGCCGAACCGCAACCGCCCCAGGCCTTCAGCGAATACGACAGCGTCGACACCGACGCCTTCCTGCGCTCGGTAACCGGTCACATCCAGCCGGTCGCGGTGCCGGTGCACCCCGTTGCGGTGCCGAGTGCCTACCAGTTCGTCAAACGCTGGAAGTTCGCGCTGATCGTGGCAGGGGTGTGGGTGCTCGCCGCGGCGGCCGGGATCGGGTTCTACTACTGGTGGTACACCGCCCTGGTCAAGACGCTTCCGGTGCTGGGCATCCTGCTGTACGTCGTGGTGTGCATGGTGGCCAGCCTGCTCGTCTCGATGGTGCCGAACCGGCCGCAGCTGACTGCGCTGGCGATCGCCCTGATGGCGGCTCCGCTGGCGTCGATGGCGGCCGCCGCCGTGCTGCACGGCGCCTACTACTTCGAATGGATCGCCCGCCCGGCGATCGGGTGAACTAGCGCCTTATGAGCGGGTCGGTGCGGCTAGGGTAGCCCTCGTGACTCACTACGACGTCGTCGTCCTCGGTGCCGGCCCCGGCGGTTATGTCGCCGCCATTCGGGCGGCGCAGCACGGGCTCAAGGTGGCCTGTGTCGAAAGCCGCGAAACGCTGGGCGGAACCTGCCTCAACGTGGGCTGCATCCCCTCCAAGGCGCTGCTGCGCAACGCCGAACTGACCCACATCGTCACCAAGGAGGCCGCCACCTTCGGCTTCAGCGGACAGGTCACCGCCGATTTCGGCGCGGCCTTCGACCGCAGCCGCAAGGTGGCCGAGGGCCGGGTGGCCGGGGTGCACTACCTGATGAAGAAGAACAAGATCGCCGAGATC
>JAPOHV010000131.1 GCA_029979305.1 Mycobacteriaceae bacterium
CCTCCGCAGCAGCGGTGGCCCCGTCCGGTTCCCCCGCCGCCGGCCACCCCGCCGCCCCCGCGACACTCCCCGCCACCGCGCCGCGACCCGCTGAAGTCAACCCGGGTGATGGCGCCGGTCCCGCCGGCCGCACCGGAACGGCGCAGCCCGCGGCGGGCCCGGCGCCGGCCGCGGTCCCAGCCGAGGAACCCGGTCCGCAGCGCGGTGAGCCTGGTCCGGCGGGCAGTCTCGGCGGTATCGGTGCTGACCCTGGTCGCCCTGGCCTCCGGGCTGGGCATCGCGGTCTGGGTCGAGGCCTCGCTGCGGCGGATCGCGGTCTTCGCCGATTACGACGGCCGCCCCGCCGAGGCCGCCGGCACCAACTGGCTACTGATCGGTTCGGACAGCCGCGAGAACCTGTCCGAGCAGCAGCAGGCCGAGCTGTCCACCGGCGGCGACCTGGGCAGCGGCCGTACCGACACCATCCTGCTGGTCCACATCCCCGGCCTGCTCCACTCCGGGCCCGCCACCATGGTGTCGATCCCCCGCGACTCCTATGTCGACATCCCCGGCTACGGCATGGACAAGATCAACGCGGCTTTCGCCCAGGGTGGGGCGGCGCTGCTGGCACAGACCGTGGAGCAGGCCACCGGCCTGCACCTGGACCACTACACCGAGATCGGCTTCGCCGGCTTCGGCGCCATCGTCGATGCGCTCGGCGGCGTCACGTTGTGCCCGGCCGAACCGATCAGCGACCCGCTCGCCGGGATCGACCTGCCGGCCGGCTGCCAGCTGCTCGACGGACCCGACGCGCTGGGCTACGTGCGCACCCGCGCCACCCCACGCGCGGATCTGGACCGGATGCTGCACCAGCGGGAGTTCATGTCGGCGATGCTGCGGCGGGCATCCAGCCCGGCCGTGTGGCTCAACCCCTGGCGCTGGTATGCGGTCCCGCACGCGGCGATCGCGGCGGTCGCCGTCGACACCGACGCCCACGTCTGGAACCTGGCGCGGCTGGCATGGGCCCTGCACGGGCAGACCGCGACGGTCACGGTCCCGGTCGGCGAGTTCACCGCCAACGAGTCGGGCTCGGTGCTGATCTGGGATTCCGCCGCGGCCGGCGCCCTGTTCGACGCGCTGCGGACCGACGCCCCGATCCCCCAGCAGGTGATCGACGCCCAGCCCTAGAACGCCCAGCCCTAGGACGCCCAGCCCTAGGACGCCCGGCCTTAGGCGAGCCCCCGGTGCAGCCACTCCTTGGTGCGGCCGGGGTGGTTGGTGGCGATCCAGCCGACGCCGACGTCGCGGCAGAACTCGACGTCCTCGTAATGGTCGACCGTCCAGCAGTACATCGCGCGGCCCTGGGCCGCCGCCCGGTCGACGAGTTCGGGGTGTTCGCGAAGCGTGGCAATGGACGGGCCGACGGCGGTGGCGCCGACCGTCGTCGCGGCACTGCCGCCCAGATAGCGCGCGGTCTCGCCGAGCAGGACGGTCGGCAGCAGTGGCGCCGCGCGGCGGATCCGCCATACCGCGGCCGCCGAGAACGACATCACCACCGCGCGGGACAGATCGGCGGACGCCGGGGCCGCCACCCCGTAGCGATTGAGCAGAGCCAGCACTTTGCTCTCCACCAGAGCCCCGTAGCGGACCGGGTGTTTGGTCTCGATGAAGACCTTCACCGGGCGATTCCAGTCGAGCACCAGCGTCAGCAGATCATCGAGGGTCAGCACACCGGTGTCGCCGATACCGCCGTCGGGACGCCAACTGCCATGCCATGCGCCCCAGTCGAATTCGCGCATCTGCGCCAGCGTGAGATCGCTCACCAGACCGGTTCCGGTGGACGTGCGGTCGACCCGGCGGTCGTGCACGCAGACCAGGTGCCCGTCGCGGGTGAGCCGCACGTCGCACTCGACACCGTCGGCGCCCTCCTGCAACGCCAGTTCGTAGGCGGCCAGGGTGTGCTCGGGTCGCTCCGCCGACGCGCCGCGGTGGGCGACCACGAAGGGGTGATGCTCCCCGTGCGGTGCGGCGGCCGACGTCATAGGCCTATGCTGCCGGTTCCCGGTCCTCGGACTCAACAGCCGGTTCGACGTCGGAGTCCGGCTCGGCGGGCGCGACCGGGGTGGCCGGGACCACCACCCAGCGATGGGCGGGACGGTCCACCGGCTTGCCGAAGAAGCCGTCGAACACCCGCCACAGCAGGACCAGCACCGCCAGACCGGCCAGATAGGCCACGATCATCGTGACGGTGTTGTCGGCGATTCCCTGCGCGTCGGTGGCCCGGCTGGTCCAGATGGCCCAGCCGCAGATCAGGTACGTGAACACCCAGGCGATCCACCACAGCGCGATCGGCCCCCGCTGCCTGGCCTGGCACCGCTCGGCGTGAGCCAGTTCGAGGACGAACACCGGGGCCCAGACCAGGTTCACGAACGGAACCAGGCAGCCCGCCCACAGCGCCCATTCCGGCCGCGGGTCGGCCTGACCGTGCACAGCGAAGGCGGCGGCCCGCCGGGAGACCAGCCAGGACGTCAGCATCACCGCGGTCGCGATCACGGCGATGACGGCCGCCAGGCTCGCCAGCACCCCGGCCAGCAGCGACCCGATCGCGATGAAGGGCGGGAGCAGCGCCGACCGATTGACCAGTAGCAGCAGGTAGCGGGTGGCGTGTGCACCGGCGGCCAGCGCGAACACCAGACCGGCGGCGATCAGGGTGGTGCGGACTGCAGCGGCGGAGGCTGATTTGCGCTGCGCCGCGGCCTCGGTTGCGGTGGGCGCGGCCACCGGCTCGGCCAGTCCCCACCGCGGGATGCTCTGGTAGCGCGGCGTCGGACCGAGCGGGCGGCGGCGCGGGCGCGGCGGCGGGGGCGGACCCGGGCGCACCGCAATCCATCGGAAACGCGGTGCGGTCGGCGCGGCGGCCGCGGACCTGCCGGGCGCGGGGGCCGCCGCGGCGGCGACCGGGGCACCGGCCGGTGCGAGCAGTTGGCCCTGGCAGCGCGGACACCACGACCGCTCGCGGTCCCGGACGTTCCACCGTGTTCCGCACCGGGAGCACACCTGAATCACGCGGACCAGCCTAGCGAGCCACCGACGGCGGGTCGGGACGCGGCGTGGTCCCGGAGTGATCTACGCCACTTATTGTGGCACCGGGTGCCCCAAACCGGCTGCCGCGAACTCAGCAATGAACCCGCTATCCACAGTTTCCACAGCGTTATCCACACCGGCCGGGCCGGATAACCGCCGAGCGTGCACGAGAACGGTTGCAGTTCGTCCCCGCCTGTGGATAAACCGGCTGAGTGCCGTGCGCGCAATCAACACGTCGAGCGAAATGGATTGAGGGACTAACCGGGTGGCCCGCGGGCCGCGACTCACCGCACGACACGCCGCGCCCGGCCGTCGCCCGTCGCGCCCGCCGGCCCGTTGAAACCCCACTGACGGACGGTTATGATTGCCCGGCGCTGTGACCTAATTCACCGAACACGCCAGGGGGCCGGTAGTTGAAAACCCAGCTCAGATCGAAGGCTGCCCGGTGATGGCGTCCTCGTCCGGCTCCGGGCCGATGTCCCCGCTGTCGCCCTGGTCGGCGTCGACCAGCACCCGGTCCTACCTCACGGCGACACTGCGCGCCGCCGCCATCGCACTGGTGCTGCTGGCGATCCTGATCATCGTCGTCGCCTTCTGAAGAACCGGCGTCCGGAGCCCCCCGGCCGGTCCTTGCGGTGCGTGGCGTCGATAGAGCAATGTTGACCACGCGTGGGCATTGAACCGCGGCACTGAACCGCAGCACCCAACCACCATCGAGAACTGAAGAGGAAGGAATCACGTGGCCGAATACACCTTGCCGGAGCTGGACTGGGACTACGGCGCTCTGGAGCCGCACATCTCCGGCCAGATCAACGAGCTGCACCACAGCAAGCACCACGCCGCCTACGTCGCGGGCGCCAACGCCGCCGTCGCCAAGCTCGAGGAGGCCCGCGCCAACGACGACCACGGCGCGATCTTCCTCAACGAGAAGAACCTGGCATTCCACCTCGGCGGCCATGTCAACCACTCGATCTGGTGGAAGAACCTCTCGCCCAACGGCGGCGACAAGCCCACCGGGGATCTCGCGGCCGCCATCGACGACGCCTTCGGGTCGTTCGACAAGTTCCGCGCCCAGTTCACCGCTGCCGCCAACGGGCTGCAGGGCTCCGGCTGGGCGGTCTTCGGCTATGACAGCCTGGGCGACCGGCTGCTCACCTTCCAGCTCTACGACCAGCAGGCGAACGTGCCGCTGGGCATCATTCCGCTGCTCCAGGTCGACATGTGGGAGCACGCCTTCTATCTGCAGTACAAGAACGTGAAGGCCGACTATGTCAAGGCCTTCTGGAACGTCGTCAACTGGGCGGACGTGCAGAGCCGCTATGCGGCTGCCGTCTCCAAAACCAAGGGTCTGATCTTCGGCTGAACCGGGCCGACGACGAGGGGTGTCGCGCGCAGCGCGGCACCCCTCGCGGTTTTTTAGCACTCGTGTCCTATTGCCTGCCACCACCGGCGTGCCCCATGCTGATCCGAATCGACCCGCTGTCGTCGCTGTAACGAGTGTCGCGGAGGCGTGATGGAACATTCAGGGCGCCCGATCGAGATCGCGCCGTTTCACTCCCGTGGAGCGCTGAAGGGGTTCGTGGTGTCAGGCCGCTGGCCGAACTCCACCAAGGAGTGGGGCCAGCTGCTGATCATGGCCGTCAGGGTGGCCAGCCTTCCCGGACTGCTCGACACCACGACGATTTTCGGTGTCCGCGAGGATCTGCCGGACAAGCCGCAACCCGGAACGGTGGGTCTGGTGCTGGCAGAGGGCACGGTGGTCGGCGCATCAGCCGTGCCGCCCGGCCACTTCGCCGATCGCCAGCCGCCGGCGCTGATGATGCTGCATCCCCCCTCCGAGACCACCCCGTCGCTACCGGAGTGCTCCGGGGCCGCATCCGGGTGCGTGCTGCTGCCCGGCCTTCCGCACCTGGGCCTTGAGCACCGCGCGGCGTGGGTGGAGGCCGAGGCCGACGGCACCGTCACCAACATGGTCAGCCGGGTCGGGGTCGACCCGATCAGCCACCCGGACACCGCAATCCTGGCGATGTTGCTGGCCGCCTGACCAACCCCGGTCGGACCGAGCGAACCTGAACGGGGCCTGAGGTTAACCTGAGGGTATCCAGCAAATTAGGCACACGGCAGTTATCGGAGTTGCCATACGGCAGGCAGCCCAGCCACCCGGCCCGGGCCCATGGCCGCACGGGCTACGACCACGAACCCGACCTTCAGCCCGATAAAAAGCCTCTGACCGTTGTTTTATTACCACGACCTGCGATCGCCGCAATCGTTTCCGGCCAACTGAAGCGGCCGTGCACGCCCCGCGATCGGGCCACACCGGAGTTTGCACTTGGTGTTCGGAGGATCAGGTTGTACATTGATCAGCAAATACGACAAGGGTGCGAAAGATAACGCCACGCATGGAGGTCAGGTAATGAGTACAACGTTCGCCGCGCGACTGAACCGGCTCTTCGACACGGTTTACCCCCCGGGTCGCGGACCGCACACCTCCGCCGAAGTGATCGCTGCGCTCAAGGCCGAGGGAGTCACCATGTCGGCTCCCTACCTTTCTCAGCTGCGTTCGGGCAACCGCACCAACCCGTCGTCGACGACGATGACCGCGCTGGCCAACTTCTTCCGGATCAAGCCGGAGTACTTCACCGACGACGAGTACTACGAGAAGCTCGACAAGGAGCTGACCTGGCTGGCGAACATGCGCGACGAGGGCGTCCGCCGGATCGCCTCCCGAACCGTCGGGCTGTCCCCGGAGGCTCAGCAGGACGTCGTCGACAAGGTCGACGAATTGCGACGCCGCGAGCACCTCGAGGCCTGAGGCCTCAGCCTGACAGCGCCCGGTACTGCCGGGCGATCTCCAGGATCCATTCCCGGTCCGAGCATTCCGCGGGCTGGCTCAGCCAGCTGCGGCCGGGGAAGTTTTCGGCCATCGACGGCCGGCCGGCACGGATCCACCGCGCCACGGCTCGGGCCTGTTCGGCGGGCGGGACGCCGGCCGGTACATCGGCCGTTGGCGCCGTTCGCTGTTGCGCAGCCAGCAGGCCTTCCAGGTAGATCGCGTCGGAGATCAGCGAAAGCCGTTCAGCGACCCGGAAGACCAGCGGCCCGCGGGGCCGTGTCCCAATGCCGATATCGGGGTGGCGGTGCGCCATCTCCCGGCGCAGCGGTTCGATGAGCCGCAGTTCGCGGCGCGCGCCGATCCAGTCCTCGACCGAGGGCAGCAACGCCCCCGCCGCGACCACGGCCATGGCGCACAGCAGCATCGTCACCGCCGTGCCGACACCGGTGAGCCGGCTTCTGCCCACCGCGCGGGTCACGAAGAGCGCGCTCGCGGCTGCGATCAGCACGATCCCCGCGGTGAAGATCAGCAGCGCCCGGCCGCGGCGGGTCGCGCTGGACAGCCGCATCCCCACCGAGGCCACGACGGTCAGCGCCAGCAGCACGTAGAGCAGCGGAACCAGCCAGTCGAGCACCTCGCCGGGCAGACCGACGTTGTGGGCCAGGTACTCCTTCGGGGCCATCTCCGGCTCCCGCCCGTCATTGAGGAACAGCAGCAGCGTGGCCGCCGCGATCACCGCGGCGAGGCAGTACTGGACGACGGCTGTCCGCCTGATGGCCTCCGCAGTCCGGTTCGAGGCGACCGAGGTGATCATCACGCAACTGCCGGCGGCGGAGGCGACCAGCGCGACCTGGCTGAGCCCGACCGAGATGTTCGGCCAGCGCAACGCGGTGTCCACCAGCAGCGTCAACGGCGGCCAGTTCAGTGCGGCGACGACGGCGAGGCTGCCGAGCGCGACGATCATCGCGCTGCTCACCACCGACTGCCGGTTGACCAGCGCCCAGCCGATGCGCAGTCCGGTCGCCATCCCCAGCAGGCCGGCGATGATCCAGACGATCAACCAAACGCCTCTCCGAGGCGAACCTGGACGATCGAGGAGCGGTCACTGCGGAGCCGGCCCAGCCGGTGCAGCAACAGGGCGGCGAAATCCTCGGCCTGTTGCTCGACGTCCTCGCCGCCCGGACCCATGCAGCCGGTGCGCTGGTTGAGCATGTAGCTGATCAGATCATCGCTGACGAATTCCGTTGCCTCCCTGGCAGCTTCGCTGACCGGGATGCCGTCGTGCCCGAGGACCAGGTGGCCGAGTTCGTGCGCCAGGGTGCGGTCCACGGTGGGCAGCCCGTCCTGCAGGATGAACTCGTCGTGGTCGGCGAACTGGCGCCACTGCCCGGAGACCCCTGCGGGCAGTTCAGCGGTGGTGACGTCGATCGGGCGAGACCGGTCGGCGCCGACGGCCGCCACCAGTCGTGTCAGCGACACCTCGCCGTGCCGGGGCGCCAGTGCGAGAACCTCGTTGACCGCCTCGGTCACCCGGCGGTCAGCCGACATTCCCGGGCCCGGTCACTGGAGGAACCGGCCTGCCCCGGCCGCCGGCAGCAGGTAGCCGGCCTTCGCCTGGCGGTACCCGACGGCACCGCCGAGCACCGTCATGGCCGCGATGGCCGCCAGGCCCGGCAGTGCCAGCGCGAGGATCCCGGCGATGTCGGCCTGGCGCAACTCCTCGGGATATCCCAGTCGCCAGGACGCGGGCGGCTCGGCCGACGGCGGGGGCGGCGCCGCGGCGGGCGGGACGGCCACGGGCCCGGCCGGCGGGAGGACGACCGGCG
>JAPOHV010000249.1 GCA_029979305.1 Mycobacteriaceae bacterium
CAGCCCGAACGCGTCGATCATCGGGCCGGCGATCATGAAGCCCAGCGGTCCGGAGGCGTACGCCATCGAGGTCATCACGCCGACCACCCGGCCTCGCAGATGCTCCGGGGTGAGAGTCAGCATCACCGAGTTGTAGATCGGCCCGATCGGTCCGTACACCAGGCCGATGATCGCGGTGAGAACCAGGATCACCGGCAGCGGCGGCAGGAAGGCGATCACCAGAATGGCCACCCCGTAGGTCAGCACCGCGACCAGCACCGTGATGCGCTTGCCGGCCACCTTCGAGAGCACCGACCAACTCAGGGCGCCGACCAGACCACCGATGGACAGCGCCATCAGCACCCAGCCGAGTTGGGCGGGTTCGTTGCGGTCGGAGAAGTACTTCGGGAACAGCACGCTCTCCATCGGCAGGTACAGGCCGATCAGCGCGAGATCGATCAGGCCCAGCGTTCGCAGCACCCGGTTGTTCCAGACGAACCGCAGACCTTCGGCCACCCCGGACACCACACCCTCGGGCCGTTGCTCCGGATCAGGGCGGTCGGCGCCCTCCAGTCGCAGCACGGCCATCGCCAGGATCGAGCATCCGAATGCGCCCGCCGTCACCCACATGGTGTTGACGCCGCCGATCGCGGCGATCAGCACACCGCCGATACCGGGGCCGGTGAGGTAGCCCAGGTTGAACATCGCCTCGTACATGCTGTTGGCGTGGTCGATGGTCCAGCCGGCCCGGGCGGCGGCCTCGGGCAGCATCGATCGGCGGGCGGCCAGCCCGGCCGGATCCAGCAGGGCGCCGACTGCGGCCAGTCCGGACAGCACGGCGGTGTTGAGCGCGCCCATCCCGACGGTGTGGGCCAGCACCGGGATCGCCGCCAGCGACAGCGCCGACATCGCGTCGGAGAGCATCGAGATGCGACGCCGTCCCAGAAAGTCGATGGCGCTCCCGGACAGCAGGGTGGCCGCCAGCAGGGGCAGCGTGGCCGCGCCGGCCACCACCGAGGCGTCGGTGGCGTTACCGGTGCGCTGCAGCACCAGCCAGGGGAACGCCACCATCGAGATGCCGTTTGCGGCCGCGGCCAGGAACGCTGAGGTGAGAATCAGCAGCGCTGGTCCGCGGGAGGGGCTCATTGCAGGCAGCATATGTTCGTGAGCTTCTCCTCTCCGGTCGCACCGGGAACCGGCTGGCCCGGGGACCCGGCGACGGCCGGGACGCCGATCGCCGCCGACGCCGCCGCGGTGGCCCGCCTGGCTGCCGAAGCCCACGACCTCACTGCGCTGGACGCCGTGGTCAGCGTCTGTCGGGCCTGCCCGCGTCTGGTCGCCTGGCGCGAGGAGGTCGCCGCGACCAAACGGCGGGCGTATGCCGACCAGCCGTACTGGGGCCGGCCCATCACCGGCTGGGGTTCGGCCACCCCGCGGATCCTGGTGCTGGGCCTGGCCCCGGCCGCCCACGGCGGTAACCGCACCGGCCGGGTGTTCACCGGTGACCGGTCCGGGGATCAG
>JAPOHV010000201.1 GCA_029979305.1 Mycobacteriaceae bacterium
CGGCATCCGGCCCGGCGAAGATCGCGGCCTGTTCGGCGGCGCTGACGCCCCGCCTCAGGGCGATCCGGCGGTGCTGCTGCAGTTCATAGGAGCTGGCACGCAGATGACCGACGCGCAGAATCGCCAGTTCGGTGTCCGCCTCGGGCAGGCGGCCGCGCCGCAGCAGCGTGCCGCTGAACGGCAGCCACGGCCAGAACAACCGTTTGTGCTGGGCCAGCACCGTGAACAGGTGAACCTCGGGCACGCCCCACACCCGGGCCGAGAGCCGGCAGAACAGCCAGCCGAACAGGCCGAGTTCCGCCCGGCCGCCCGGCGCTACCCGCGGCGGGATCACCGCGGGAACCGACTCGGGCTGTTGGGCCGCAGCGCGCTCGTCCGACGCCATGCGCTCCCCTTTCGCCAGCGGCACGATCCGGTGCCGTCCTGCTGCCATTAGACCAGCCCACGGCGCACCCGAGCCCGGTCGTGACCCCGGTCGGGTCGGCTAGGCTGGGTGGAACTTGTGCGGCGGCGGTTCCGCGCAACCCACGGGCGGGGCGAGCCGCCCCTTTCGGCGCGGCGTGCGACCGCGCGACATCGTCAGAAGAGAAGGACCTCTCGTGGCTGGACGCCTTGGGGCTGGACCCCAGGTCACACCGATTGCGGTGATCGGCATGGCCTGTCGGCTGCCCGGCGGGATCGACTCACCGGAACAGTTGTGGGACGCGCTGCTGCGCGGCGACGACCTCATCACCGAAATCCCAGCGGACCGCTGGAACCTCGACGAGCACTACGACCCCCAACCGGGTGTTCCCGGTCGATCGGTGTCCCGTTGGGGCGGTTTCATCGACGACGTGGCGGGTTTCGACGCGGAGTTCTTCGGTATCGGGGACCGGGAGGCAGCGGCGATCGACCCGCAGCACCGGCTGATGATGGAGACGGCCTGGGAGGCGGTGGAACACGCCGGACTGGCGCCGTCATCGCTGGCGGAGTCGATGACCGGAGTTTTCGCCGGCCTGTGCCATGACGATTACACGCTGGTGACCAGTGAGGCGTGCGCCATGGAGGGCCCGTACGGATATACCTGCACCCCGTACTCCATGGCGTCCGGCCGTATCGCCTATGCGTTGGGCTTGCGAGGCCCGGCGCTCACGATCGACAGTTCCTGTTCGTCCGGTCTGCTGGCGGTCCATCTGGCCTGCCGGAGCCTGCATGAGGGTGAGAGCGATTACGCGCTGGCCGGCGGCTGCCAGGTGATCCTCGAACCGGCGGTGAGCGCCTCGGCGTCGGCACAGGGCATGTTGTCCCCCACCGGCCGTTGTCACGCCTTCGACGTCGCTGCCGACGGCTTCGTACGTTCCGATGGCTGCGCGGTGGTGCTGCTGAAGCGGTTGCCGGATGCGCTGCGCGACGGCGACCGGGTCCTTGCGGTGATCCGCGGAACGGCTGCCAATTCCGACGGGCGGTCGGCGACGATCACCACACCGTCGCTGGATGCCCAGGCCGATGTCTACCGTGCCGCCCTGGAGGTGGCCGGCGTGGACCCGGCCACCGTCGGCATGGTGGAGGCCCACGGCACCGGAACACCGGTCGGCGATCCGCTGGAATTCGGTGGCCTGGCGAAGGTCTACGGCGTTGGCCCAAACCGGTGCCTCATCGGTTCTGCGAAAAGCAATCTCGGCCACACCGAGTCCGCCGCGGGCACGGTCGGACTCGTCAAGGCGATCCTCGGACTGCAGGCCGGGCTGGTACCTGCGATGGCACATTTCACCCGGCTGCCCGACGAGCTCAGTGAGATCGAGACGGGCCTGATGGTTCCGAAAGAGCTCATGCCGTGGCCGACCGCCGGCGACCAACCGCGCCGCGCCGCGGTGTCGTCGTTCGGGATGTCCGGAACGAACGTGCACGCCGTACTCGAGCAAGCGCCGGCGAGCGCCGAGGAGCCCGCCGCCGCCGCTGACGGGCCGCTGCTGTTCACCGTGTCGGCCACCTCCGACGAGCAGTTGCGGCGGACGGCGCTGCGGCTGGCCGAGTGGGTACAGCAGCATCAACACGACCTCTCGGCTGCCGATCTGGCCTACACCCTGGCGCGCCGGCGTGGGCACCGGTCGGTGCGTGCGGGTGTGCTCGCGACGAGCACCGCGGATTTGGCCGATGGTCTGCGATCGCTGGCCGGCAATGAGGTTCCGTATCCACCTGCGGTCGGGCAGGACGACCGCGGACCGGTGTGGGTGTTCTCCGGTCAGGGTTCGCAGTGGGCGTCGATGGGTGCCGAGTTGCTCGCCGCCGAACCCGCTTTCGCCGCGCGCATAGCGCAACTCGAGCCGCTGATCGCCGCAGAGTCCGGGTTCTCCGTCACCGAAGCGATGTCGGCGCCCGAGACGGTGACCGGAATCGACCGGGTACAGCCGACGATCTTCGCCATGCAGGTCGCACTCGCCGCCGCGATGGGTTCCCACGGGGTGAGCCCCGGGGCGGTGATCGGACATTCGATGGGCGAGGCCGCAGCAGCCGTGGTCGCCGGCGCTCTGTCACTCGAAGACGGCGTCCGGGTGATCTGCCGCCGCTCGCGGCTGATGTGCCGACTGTCCGGCGGCGGAGCGATGGCCTCCGTCGAATTGCCCGCCCAGCGGGTGCGCGACGAACTCGCCGCCCGCGGAATCTCTGACGTCGTCGTATCGGTGTTCGCATCCCCGGAGTCGACGGTGATCGGCGGTGCGAGGGCCACCGTCTCGGAATTGGTGGCCGACTGGGAATCTCGCGACGTCATGGCCCGTGAGGTCGCAGTCGACGTTGCCTCCCACTCCCCGCAGGTCGACGAGATCCTTGCGGATCTCACCGAGGCGCTCGCTGATCTTGCGCCGATGGAGCCGAGGGTGCAGTACTACTCGGCCACACTGGAAAACCCTCGCGCGGCGCCGTCGTTCGACTCGCGCTACTGGGTCGACAACCTGAGGAATCCGGTGCGATTCGCATCCGCGGTCCAGGCTGCATTGGAAGACGGTTACCGGGTGTTCGGTGAACCGGCCCCGCATCCCCTGCTGACCCGCGCCGTCGAGCAGAACGCCGCCGCGGCCGGTATCTCGATTGCCGCCGTCGCAGCCATGCGCCGTGACCAGCCGCTGCCGGACGGGCTGCGCGGGTTCCTCATCGACCTGTACAGCGCCGGCGCAGCGGTCGACTTCACCGCTCTCTATCCGAGTGGATCGCTGGTGGACGCACCGCTGCCGGCCTGGACGCATCGGCACTACCTGCTCGCGCCGAGCGCCGGGGGCCAGCCGTCGCGCGGCGGGTCCACCGCTTCGGTGCACCCCCTGCTCGGCGAGCACGTCCGGCTGCCCGAGGAACCCGAGCGGCACGCATGGCAGAGCGATGTCGGTGTGGCCAGGCTGCCGTGGCTGGCCGACCACAGGGTCAACAACGTCACCGCGTATCCGGGCGCCGCCTACTGCGAAATGGCCTTGGCTGCAGCGGAATCGGTGATAGGCGAAAGCAGTGAGGTGCGCGACGTCCGGTTCGAACAGCTGATGCTGCTCGATCAATTCACCGAAGTCACCGCCACCGCTGCGGTGGGGACAACAGGCGAAGCCGAGTTCGCCGCGCAGACCGCCCTCGATGGCGAGCGCATCCGCCACGCGGTGGCGACCCTGGCCACCGCAGTCGACGACGGCCGTGCCGCACGCCAGGACATCGCCGAACTGCTGGCGGCACATCCCAACCGGATCTCCGGTGAAGAGTTGCGCGGATGGTTCGCCACCCGGCGGATTCAGTTCGGGCCCGCCTTCACCGGCCTCCAAGCGGTGTACACCGCTGACGGCGATGACCGTTCAACTCTGTTCGCCGAGGTGACACTGCCCGGCGATATCCGATCCCAGCAGGCCGGGTACGGCATCCATCCGGCGCTGCTGGACGCCTGCTTCCAAGCGGTGGCCGCGGCCGCCGGCACCCCCGGCCAATCCGAGGGCGGACTGCTGCTTCCGCTCAGCGTCGCCCGGTTGCGACGGATCGGTCCCGGCCGTGACGCCCGCTATGCCGTGATCCGGGCGACCGCGGCGGACGCAGGTGCCATCGAAGCCGATCTTGACGTCCTGGATGCCGACGGTGAAGTGGTGTTGCACGTCGCGGGCCTGAGGATGGGCACCCAGGAGACCAAGAACAGCGAACGCGACCGCGTCCTGGCGGAGCGGCTTCTCACTGTCGAGTGGAAGAAGCAGCA